>JBBQUE010000663.1:0-2863 GCA_038212805.1 Bryobacterales bacterium
TGCACCTTCCACTCTTTGTTGCCGGTGCGGATCTCCACTTTCCGGAAGGTGCCATCCTTCACGTTGTTGGTGGGCGTATATCCAAGGGCGTATTGGCTGCGCATCTCCTCCTGTAATTCCTTGAAGATGTCCGGGAGCGAATACTTGCGATCCACGCTGAAAACATGCCCACCGGTCTCCTCCGCCATCCGCCGGAGCGCCGCATCGCTCACACCGCCGAAGGTCATGCTCCCGCGCGAATAAAACTGCCGGTCCACGTAGTAGATGCCGTAAATGATGGCATCCGCCTTTTGGGCGGCTTCGATGGCCTGCTGGATCTTGTATCGGCTACCCTGATCTTCGCCATCGGTGATCAGCACCAGGACCTTCCGGCCCACTTGACCTTTTAGTTGCTCGGCCGCCGCCAGATAAACCGAGTCGTACAAAATGGTCCCGCGCGGCTGGTATACCGTTGGCACCGGCCCGGGATGCAGGCCTCCTGTGCTCGAATTCACCTTCAACCCCTGCAAGCCATCGCGCAGCAGGCGGGGCGAACCGGTGAAGTCCTGCAGCAACTCCGCTTCCGCGCCAAAGCTGATAAGAAACGCCAGGTCTTTGGGACGCAATACCGAACTGAAGAATTGCGATGCCGCGTTCTGTTCCACGCCGATCAGGTTCCCCTGACTGGCGCTCACGTCGATCAGCAGGCCAATGGTCAGCGGCAAATCGGTCTGGCGCGTGAAGTATTTGATCTCCTGAGGCTTGCCGTCTTCAAACAGCGTGAAATCGTTTTTCTCCAGATTGCCAACCAGTCCGCTGTGTTTCGTTCGGACGGTGAACAGAATATTGACGATGTCAACGTCCACTTTGATGGTTGGCGCTTCCTGGTCCGGGGGCGCGGGCGTGGCAGCTAATAGTCCACAGACCAACAGTAATGTAAAGGGTTTCGTCACGGTTATATTAGTGGATGCGGACAAAGGGGCTCCCGTTCCATGCGCACAGCTCTCACTCATCTCAGAAAAGCGGATCCGGTTCTGGCCTCCATCATAAAGCAGGTAGGGCCCTACCGGATGGAATATCACGATCCGGCGTTCGGTGCCCTGGTGCGATCCATAGCGTATCAGCAGCTTAGCACCAAGGTGGCGGCCGTGATCCTGGGCCGTCTGCTGGATGCTTTGCCGGGCAGGGAACCCACGCCGGCCAGCATTCTTGGGCTGACTTACGAACAGATGCGCGCCTTCGGGTTGTCACACGCCAAAACCACCTACATCCGCGACTTGGCGGAACAAACCCAGGCGGGGCATGTAGTTTTTGGGAACCTGACGAACCTCACGGACGAGCAGGTAATTGAGCACTTAACCCGGGTGAAGGGCATCGGCGTGTGGACCGCGCACATCTTTCTCATTTTCGCGCTGCAGCGTCCGAACGTCTTGCCGGTGGGCGACCTGGGGGTTCGGGCGGCTATCAAGAAAGCGTACGGGATGGAGGTGTTGCCCACACCGGGGGAGGTGGCCCAACTTGCCGCGGGCTGGCACCCCTATTGCTCGGTGGCCTCGTGGTATCTCTGGCGCAGCCTGGATGGAACGGCCCGGATCTAGACTTTATGGGACGTATAAGTGAGTTTCAACGTCCGCGGGGGATGGCCGGGAACTGAGGCATCCAGCTATTTCAGCATTTCGCGCGCGGCGTTGTACCCTGGTGCGCCCATCACGCCTCCCCCGGGATGAGTTCCCGAACCGCAGAGATACAGACCTGGAACCGGCGTCTGGTAACGCGCCGAACCCGCCAGCGGCCGCATGACAAACATTTGGTCCAGGCTCATTTCGCCGTGGAAAATATTCCCTCCCGTCAGGCCGAACCGGCGTTCCAGATCCAGCGGCGTCAATACCTGCCGATCCACCACCAGGGACCGGAACCCGGGCGCGTATTCCTCGATTAGCTCAAATACCCGGTCGGCGAACGGCTCCCGCAATTCGTCCCAGGTGGCACCCCGCAAGGTATACGGAGCGTACTGGAGGAAGATTCCCATGATGTGTTTGCCAGCTGGCGCCAGTGACGGATCGTACATAGTCGGGATGGTCAACTCTAACAGCGGCGACGTGGAAGGCCGCCCATATTTGGCGTCGTCCCAGGCCCGCTCCACGTACTCGATCGACGGGCAAAGATGCATGGTGGCCTTGTGATGCGGGCCCGGCACGTCCGGCAGCGCACGAAAGCGCGGTAATCCGTTGAGCGCCACGTTGATCTTGCACGATGTCCCCTCGCTCCGGTAGCGTTTGATCTGCGCTACAAATTCCGGAGGTAGCGCGCTCTCTTCCACCAGTCTTAGAAAGGTTAACTGAGGCGTGAGATTGCTGGCGATCATCCGGGCCTGGAGTTCGTCTCCGTTCCGAAGCACCACGCCCGTCGCAACCCCATTGGTGATCCGGATCCGGTCCACTTCCACGCCCGTCTGGATTTCCACGCCTTTAGCGCGCGCCGAATCCGCAATGGCGTCGGAGACTGCGCCCATGCCGCCGCGCACGAAACCCCACAGCCCGCGTTTACCGCCCACGCTGCCCATCACATGATGCAGCAGGATGTATGCCGTGCCCGGAGATCGCGGGCCGCCGTTTGCGCCGATCACGCCGTCGGTGGCCAGGGTTACCTTCACTTCGTCCGATTCGAACCAATCGTCCAACAGGTCGGACGCGCTGGCGGTGAAAATTTTCACCAGCCCTACCATCTCCCGCCGGTTCAGTTTGCGCATGCGCCCGGCCAGTTTTAGATAGTCCACCAGGTCGCCAATGCCGTTCGGCGGAAACTCCGGCGGGGTAGTCAGCAGCAGCGATTCCACCACCTCCGCCAGCCGCTCCAGATGATGCTCATAGGCTGGGAACACGTC
>JBBQUE010000664.1:0-2861 GCA_038212805.1 Bryobacterales bacterium
GTATGACCTGGAACTGCAGCGCGCGATGACGGCTCTTACCGCGGCGGGCGATAAATTGAAGAATGCCATCAACGAGGATGCGAGGGCATACGCCGGGGTGCTGGCCGCGCACCGGGAGAGCAAGACACTTGCGGCGGGCGAGCCGGGAAAGATAAAAAGCGCAATTCGGTTCGCTATCGAAGTTCCGAGAGAAGTTGCAGAGCTGGCAAAGCAGGTCGAGCAGATCGCGGAATCCCTAAGGACTATCACCAGCCCGGGCATGGCGTCGGATTTGATTGTTGCGATTGCACTGGCGCGAGCGGCGGTGGAAGGGGCGATCGCCAACGTGGAGATCAACCTGCCTGAATCCGGAGATCAGAAGTTTAATCGTGAAGTTATGGCCGATATCGCCAGGCTCCGGGGAGAGGCGTCCGCCGAAAAAGCTACTCAAGTTCCGGAATGATCAGGCCATTATGGCTAAAGATGAACTATTCGACGTCGGGTGCCCGTGTTGCGGAGCGTCTCTAAAAATCGACGTAAAGACAAGATCGGTCATAGCCCATACTCCGGCTTCGCGGCCCAAGATGTTCAACGACTTTGAGGAAGCGGCCAAGGCGATGAAGGAGCAGGACAGCAGGCGCGAGTCATTGTTCCGGCAGGCCGTGGACGCGGAGAAAAACAAAAACGAAGTGATGGAAAAGAAGTTCAACGAAGCGGTCAAGCGCGCCAAAGAGTCGCCGGAGAGCGGGCCGCGCCTGCGGGATATCGATCTGGACTAGACCGGCGGACGCCGGATCACACCCTCGAGCGCAGTCTAGCGGTAGAGATCGGGGGTCAACCCCGCAAATATGGAATCGCGTTGTTCGGTGGATTCCAGGTCCTGGGCCGCCTGGGGACCGATTTCGTGGGTGCTCTCGAATGTCTTCCACGCACCCATCAGCTTATTGAACTGGTCAAGGTGAGTAGTGAAGCGCAGCTCCGCATAATCACGCGCACTTTCCGCAGTAATCAGAAATTGCCAGTCAGACGATTCCAGCAATAACAACTCCCGGCAAATTTGCTTGGCCAGGCGTGCGGCCTTCGGGTCGTTGCGCCATACGTCGCTGGCAATCATTTTCTCCACGGCGAGCTCACTTGCGTAAATGTGGCCCCATGTCCACGCAGTGTCGGGGTTGAGCCAGACTTCGTTGGTGCCGTTCTTGCCCCATGATCCCTCGGGAATCGCCAGGTAAGCGGTGGGGCGCTGCTTGTCGAGATATTCGCCGCAGGTGGTCAGGCTCAACGGACTTTCCGGGCGAGCAAATTCCAAGGCGACGTTCTTAAGCCATTCAGGGCCCTCGAACCACCAATGCCCAAACAATTCGGCGTCGAACGGGGCGCTGAGGATGGGCAGAACGCCGTCATCCGCGAGATGGTTGCTGAGCGCTTCCGTACACAGGGACACAAAATGGCGTGCATGTTCCCGCGTACGCTCCCGGGCCACGTCGGGATAGTAGGGTGTCTTCTCGCCGAGATCCACTTCAGAATCGGTAACCTGCCAATACTGGTGACCACCGGGCCAATGTTTCTTGTGGAATTCGAGGTACACGCCATCGCCGGGGTATCCGTGTTTCCCACTCCACACCTGGGAAGCGGTATGGGGATCGCGGGTAAAAAATGCGACTCCGCGGCCTGGAGCTTTAGGCAGGCCGGCGAAGTAGGAATAGTAAAACGATGCGGGTGACCGGGCCTCTTTGGTGCGGGTTTGCTCGCGCGTGTCGGGCAGCACGTCGGAGTTCATGAGCTCGTACGGTGAAACCGATGCGACTGAATGCTCCAGCAGAGTTGCGTCCACAAAGAAGTACTCGATGCCGTTTTCGGCAAGAATCTCTTCGACTCCGGCTCTGCTACGGGAAAGATCCCCGTGATCATTGCCGGCTACCGCGATCGGCATGCGCCAATTCCCGGCAGGCCGGTAGCCACACTCCGGGAGCCAGATGCCGCGGGGCTTGCGTCCAAAGAATTTTTCGTGGGTTTGAACACCGAGCTTTACCTGCGCGCGAATCGACGCGTCGGTGCCCAGAAGAGGGAAGTAGCCGTGAGTGGCCCCGCAGGTAATAATTTCGATGGCGCCGGAATCGTAAAATCCTTTATACGCCTTGATGATGTCTCGATCGAGCGCTTCAAACTGCTCAGCGAGCCGGACGAAAAAATGCTCCCAATATTCCGCCACGCCGCCCAAATGCTCGTCTCCCCTGGACCTGAACATCTCCTGATCTTTGCGGGCCGCATCAACCTTGCGTTTCAAGTAAGCGGGAAACTCTTCTTTGAACTTGGGATGGTTGAGTTGTTCCAGCAATACCGGCGAGAGGTTGATGTTGGCTTTGAGCGCGGTCCCGGCGTCTTCGAGGGCCTGAAAGGTGCGTAAGAGCGGCAAATAGGTTTCGGCGGCTGCTTCCAGAAGCCATTCCAGGCCATGAGGCCACGTGCCATGGTTGATGACATAGGGAAGATGGGAATGGAGGGTAATGGTGACGAAGCCGCGAGGTTTAGTGCTCGACATAAGAATTGCCCGTTCTTGAATGTGCAGCCCGGAAAATTACGGGTTTATGACACGGTCAGCAGCAAGCAGATGGTCTGAGAGTGGAGTGGTACAGCTTACGAAGTTTACACCTTATTGGGCGGGAGACAAAGTGTGAGTCTTGTCCAACACAAGATGAGCCTGAAGGAGAGGCTGGATTCCAATGCAAGATGAGCCTGAAGGAGGAAAAGCGGGCAAGCTGAGTGTGGATGATCAGCGTGCTCGAAGCGGAAAAACTCACGGTGGTGGAAATCGAGGCCTTTCTCGGGGCTTCGGAGAGTGTGCGGTTTGCAGGTCAGGGCCGTGCGCAGATTTACGGATG
>JBBQUE010000665.1:0-2845 GCA_038212805.1 Bryobacterales bacterium
GCTGACTCCCGCGTTACCTCGGTCTTAACTCCTGGCTTGCCGCCATCTGGAGTCTCTAAGCTCACCATCACAACATGCGGAGTTATGATTTCTTGTTCGATCCGGCGCATCTTCTGGTAAAACAGTTTTAAGTCCATGGGATTCTCCTGGAAAGTACGTTGTTCTTTGTGTGCGCGGCCTGGGAGGCGTGTGGTAGCACGCCCCGCCCAGCCGCTAACAATCACCGTTCTTAGCTGTTTACTTGAACGCCATGATTGTTGCGAAGCACGGCCGCGCCGTACAATACATCGACCGTAAACTGTTGGGCCAGAGTATTCGGCTGGTAGCTCATCACTACGCGGATTCCGAAATTGCCCATTTCGGCATATTCCGCGACTGCGCCCGTACCCGGCAGCGGTTGGGGTAACCGGCGAACCACCAGGCCAATCGCATTCTTCGCGAACGCCATGTTGTGAGTCGTTACCGGTCCGCTGCCCGTCTTCCCAACGAACTGCGAACGGAAGATAAAGAAGTCCTTCATCTTACCGACCGAACCGTCGATCAACGCCCGGAGACCCGCCTCGCCCGCGGAATAGAATTCACTGAACCGTGGAATCTGGCGCAGTGCTGAATAGCCGGCCGAATCCACCACCAGATACTTCGCCGCGCTCGCCGGAACCTTGGCCAGGAACAACGCCGTTTCCGCGGCATCGATCGTCGATTCGCTGAGCGGCGTCCCAACCGATCCCACCGGGTTATTCGCGGTGAACTGCGAATAGAGAGCTAGCAGGTCGGTCTCAATTCGTTCCGCCAAAGCCACCACTGCCGGCTGCATATAGAGCCTGAGCAGATCTGGCACCGCCAGGACTTTGGTCACGTCCGGGATCTGGAATGTGGCTTCTGCGTGAGTGTTCAGAACGATCTGCGCATTACCCAGGTTCGGGTTCTGCGTCTGAACGAAACCGCCTTCTGCGATATTATTCGCTACCAGCGTGGGCGGAATCGGGATATTAATCGTGTCCCCAGCCTGCGCCAGAGTGGGCTCGTAGTCTCGGTTGACCAGATTTCCCATCACCAGGTTGCCCATCAAAGCGGGCAGTGCGTCTACTGCAACTAACTTCACAATCGCATTTGCGACATTGGCTGATGTAATTGTTGGCATTTTTATCCTTTACTTTCTTGACTTGCACTCTATGGCAGACGCCGTGTCCGGCCGCCTACGCGCCTCGCATGCTCTGGTTGGCCAGACGCGAGATCTCCTGCCGGATTCGATCTAGTTCCTCCGGGTTCATGCCCGGCCGGAGCTTGTCCAGATCGATCCCGCCCCCACTCGGCGCAACTTTCTGCACCGAACCCACACCGGACCCCCCGGCGATTCGCGCGGGTAACAACTCCGGGTTCTCGTTGACAAACTGCGAGAGAAACTCTTTCATCGGGACAGTGCCTTGGTCGGTCTTCGCCACCAGACGTCCGTCGTCCGCGCGCTGAATATCGTCCCGAACCACGCGATAAGCGAGATCTACTTTAGCGACGCCCAGACGGTGCAGTTCGGTGCGGATCGTCGAGCTTCTCTCGGTCTCTTCCGCCAGTTGCCGCGTGCGCTGGTTCTCAGTCACCAGATCATTCATTTTTTGCTCGAGCTGCTCCCGCCGCCTTCGCTCTTCGAGTAGCTCAGCCTTGTACGCCGGTTCAGCTTTTACCTGTTCAGCGCGCACAAACTCTTCTATCGCGCCTCGAATAATCGTGCGCATGTCGGGCACTTCTTGCTTTGGATCTTCCATACCCCTCCTAAAATCTGATTGAGTCACTGGCGCTAATTGCTGCCATCGATCTCTCGAGCGATCTGGTCTTTCACTTCCTGCCGCGCATCGCACAGATACTTCAGGGCCAGCTTCTTGAATACCTGCTTAGTCAATGTCGGAGAATTCATCCCCAGCGCCAGTAATCGTTCGGCATCGGCCAGTTCGGTACCGAAATCGCCGATGTCGAATTCGTCCATGCCAGATACGTCAAGGCTTAGCCCGTCCTCACGGGCGGCGTCCACGGCGCGGAGCACGCGTTTCATTGTCTCCTTCACTTCATCGCCGTAAGCACGCAACACTTCGTGGGTGATGGCAAAATCGCGCTGTTTGCTTAAGCCTGATTGCGCACCACCCCCGGAGAGCTGGCCCCCAGCCTGGGTGAGATAGCAAACCCGGTAGATCTCTTCCTGCAGCCGAGTTAGGTTGTCGCCGGCAATGGTGAAGACTTTGCCCTCGGGCTCTGTCCATCCGAACCGGTCGTTCGGACCCAGTTGCACGTAGTAGCTTTCCCCAAGAATCTGGTTCCAGTCCCGCTCGGAGTAGATCACCGGCATCGTGAACAGGCCCATGGTGAGTGCCCAGGAAAGACTATTGGATTTATTGAAGTGCTCTAACTGCAGCAGCCCCGCCCGGTTCATCAACCACAGTCCATCGCTCACCTTCAACGTAAATAGCGGCACCCGCTGTTGCTTGGCCAGTCCGTGCGTGCCAGCCGCCGTTTGCACAATGTCACTTGGCCGCCCTTGTTGCTCCACCCGCTCATAAATCCGATAGCTCTCTTTGTCATAGAACGCCCAGCGAGTCTGGTTCGACCAGCTTTCATCTTCGATATTCGGCTTGCGGAGTCCACTGGTCCGTAGAACCACCCATTCGTAATTGCCGTGCTCGTCCAGGCTCCAATTGATCAGATCCTCTGCTGAGTAACCCGCCAGGTAAGCGCGCGACACACCCTTCTCATCTTCTTCAGCCCGATTGACCGCTGGAGCCCAACGCGGAAAATCCACCAGGATATGGCTCCGTCCACAAACCAGGGCCTCGATGAAGCGCTGCCGGAAGAACTCCGA
>JBBQUE010000666.1:0-2843 GCA_038212805.1 Bryobacterales bacterium
GAAGGTTCTGCTGGCGGCGATGGGCGACGATGCGGTGCACCGGTTGATTCATATCCGGGGCCTGCCCGCGCTGACGCCGCACAGCCTGACCAGCGAGTCCGCTCTGCTGGCGGAACTGTCGAAGATCCGGAAACAAGGCTATGGAATCGATAACCAGGAAAACGAGTTAGAAGGCCGGTGTATCGGGATGAAAATTCCGGGATTGATTGGCATGGAAGTCGCCCTCAGTATCTCCGTTCCCCTATTTCGCATGGATCTTCGCCGCCTGCGGGAACTGGTGCCCACATTGCAGCGCGGTTGCCAGGAAATCGGCCAGGCGCTGTCGGCCGGCTAACGCAGGGCCGTCAGATCCACCCGATCCGTGTCTTCAAAGCTTTGATTTTCGCCCGCCATTCCCCACAAAGAAGAGCCGCAATCGCGACCCGAGCCAGTCTCGTCATCGTGACCTCGTGTTGTGGTTACCGCGCTCGCAAAAGCCGGAATAGCCTGGTGGCAATCTGCCGGTTGTCTTTGTGATCGATGTATTCGTTCTAAATCCAAGGGTCGCCCACCGCGAATACCTTGCCCTTGCCGTAGGTGGCAAGCGCCGCTCAGTTTCAGGGGCGCAACTTCCACCAGATACACATGCAAGCCGCCTGCAAAAATCGGGTGGTCCCCGCTTGCTACCAGAATGCCTTTGCCCTTCACTTTCGGATAGGTCTCTTCCAGAAACTCAATCCCGAAGCGGCCCGCAAGCTGGTTCAAATGTTCGAACTCCGCGTTTCCCTTGTCGTTCCCCAGCAGAACCAGCTTTCCGCCATTTCGAACCCATTCGGCGATACCCTCCGCTTCCGGGTTCTCGATGTATTTCGGTTCGGCGGTCTCGGCCGGGGTGTCCGGATCTACAATGATCAGCATCTAGATGCCGCGCAACGCCCCCGCGTCAATCTTGTCGCGGATAGAACGCAATTCGTCCGCGCCGGTCTGGCGTAAAAGCTTACCTAGTTCAGAGAAACCACACAGGCGGACGCCGTCCCCTTGATATTGTCCTGCCAGAAGCCCTGCCGCAAGCAGCAAAAGTACCAGAGTCCGTTGCATCGTTATCTCCAGACCGGATTAGTGAACGCACCGTCGCCAGCCACGTCCCACACGGCGAGCCGGGCCCATTTCCAGTCCTTCGCATCGGTGCTCCATTCGAAACTCTTATGACCAAATTCGTGCGTTTCATTGAGTGGAATCAGCTTGCGATGGGTGGCCTGCCCGTCTCCCCAGACGATCTCAGCCATGTGGAGCGGGAAGGTATGGTCCACCGTCACCGTGGCGGTCACTCGATCCGCGGTTCCGGTTAACTTCACGTCTGGAATCACCACTTCGCCGGTGCTGATGAAGTAATCCCCGCGCGCCATCGCCTCCAGCAGTTCGCCGTATTTATCGTAAGCAGGCAGCGCCGGCAAACGGACATAGTTCACGTTCAGATGCGCATAGAGCTCATGCGTGGTGTCTAGTTGGAATACGTCCACTTCGCCCAGCATGCGCTTCTTCAGGCCCAGGTTGTTCATGTCGTCGACAGTCTTGAAGGCGCGCTCGCCCAACCGCGGCGACGACAGATCGGAAGGCATCGCTTTCCATCCCGACCCCAGATAGCGGGGATCGCGGAAATGCTCCGTCCCCTGGATCTCGTCCGGGAAACCCGTCGACCCCTTGGTGCGCGGATGGGTCTGATACACGTAGCCGTTCTCCAGGCGCACCATATCCATCACTTCTTTGGGATTGCCGACCCGGTACACCTTGCCGTACGCCGGGTCGTTGCTCAGGAATGGCTGGTCCGGTTTCCGGTCCATAATCCAGTAGACCGGCTTCGGAAACACAATCGCCCAGTGGCCGCCCAGAAGGACGTTTGCCTCCTCGGCCGGAATCAGCAGATAGTCCTTAGTCGACCGGACTTTTGAGGCGCGGAAGTAATCCCGCAGTTCTTCCAGCCGGATCTTCCCCGTATCGCGGGGATGCCCGTCGCCGTGGTAATCCATGATCATGGCCGCGTCGATTCCCACCGCTTTCATGGCTGGCTCAAACGGCGGCTCCCACTGGAAGTTATGGCCGCGCGCCTGCATCGTATAGGCCAGATGCCAGTGTGGCGCGAACGTCACGTAGCCGGGCAGTTTTTGGAACTTGTCGGCGTGGGTGTAGCGAAGAACATGGTTCAGGGTGGCGCGCGCCGGTCCATCGCTTACCACCAGGAACATGCGCATGAGCTGTTCGGTTCCTGGAGGCGCGTTCATCCAGGGGTAATACGGGGAATCGTCATCCGGGAATTGGCGGATACCCAGCGAAATGTTCCCGCGCCACGCTTTGTACCAGACGTAGCCCATGTTTGTGGTGTAATCCCGCGCGAACATATATTGATGGGGCGCGGGGAACACCGCCACCGAACCGCCCGGCGCCCGGGACGCTATCGAACGGTACCGGACCTTGGCATCCTGACGCTCCGATCCGTAGGCCGGCGCAGTTGCCTTGAATTCTCCCTTGGTATCGAAGTAGCTGATTTCGGAGTTCATGGTCCCGCCCGTGGTTTGCTCCGCGGCCGAGCCCATGAGAATGCCCGCGTCGTAAAAAAACGCCACATCCGCCTGCTGCGTTTTCATAGCCGCCTGTTGCTCAATCAGCCTGCTGCCCGGGTAGAACACATACCGGATCTCGCCGGTAAAAATCCCCATGGTCATGCCGTCGAAGGCGACTTCCACGCGGTCGCCTTCGCTCTTCGCGCGCGCCGCCCGGGGCTTGAATTCACCTATGAAGCTGCGCGTGCCCTCAGGAGCGGACGGAGGAAAATCGAAGAACGCATCCCAGCCGCCGCGCCGCTTGCC
>JBBQUE010000667.1:0-2833 GCA_038212805.1 Bryobacterales bacterium
GCAACGGCGCTCGACCGCGTTCGCAGCATTGAAGGTGTGCTCTCGGCCGTGCCAATCGCATTGGGAACAGCAGAGGTGAGCTTCCCCAATGGACAGTTTCAACCGTTTCAAGTGATCGGCGTGGACGATTCATCTTTAGCAGGCGTTCCGCCGGTGAAGGATGGCGTATCGCCTGCCGTGCTGCGGACACCGGATTCGGTGATCGTTGATCCCGGCGGAACAAGTGGCAAACTACAAACTCCCCTTCATTCGGCCGACCAATGGCCGGGCGGGGGGCCACGTCTTGACATACCGACGCGGTCGCTTGCCGTTGGTGATGATCTCCTCGTCAATGATCATCATGTCATGGTTGTGGGTAGATCTGAAGCTTTGCCGCGGTACCCACCCCGACCGCTACTGTACACGACCTATTCGAACGCTTCTCGCATCTTGCTGCCGGAACGACGCCGCCTGACCTTCGTACTTGTAAAAGCCGCGCCAGATGTGACGCCACGCGTTCTCGCCACTCGCATCGAAACGCGAACGGGACTCAGGGCACGAATATCGGATGATTTCAAGACTGACACCGTGCGATGGTTCCTAGCCAATTCCGAAGATGTCGGTGACGTCGCGGCTATGCTTACCCTAGCCATGTCAGTTGGCTTTGGGGTGACGGGGATCATGCTGTACATGTTCACGAACGAGAACCTCAGAGAGTACGCCGTATTCAAAGCCATGGGGGCAACCTCGCGAATGCTCCTTGCCATGATCTTCGTACAGGCCGGTTTGTGTGCGCTTCTTGGAACTGGACTTGGGTTAGGCCTCTGCGCGATTGCAGGTCAATTCGCGTCCGAAATTGACTACCCTTTCCGGATGATGTGGTTTACACCACTAATCGGTACCATAATGACGGTGCTTGTTAGCGCTGTTGCAGCAGCGATCAGTTCGCGTCCCGTCCTCAACCAAGAGCCCGGTGTGGTCTTCACGGGACGCTAGCTCCCGTCCGCATCAACTGGACATCCCCTGCCACCAATTGCAAAATGCTGTGCTTTGCTCAAACCCATATAGACCGCGAACGTACCAGAAATAGAGACTAAAAAGAGACTATCAAAAGTCTTCCGACGAAAAAAAACTCAACTATTACAAATATATGCGGGCGTAGTTCAATGGTAGAACGGCAGCTTCCCAAGCTGCATACGAGGGTTCGATTCCCTTCGCCCGCTCCAAATTCCGGGCCTAACTAGCGGGAATGTGCCAGGCTTTGAGAATGGGCAGAACGCTCGAACAAGCCATTGCGCAGATTTCTAGGCTTCCGGACGCCGATCAGGAACAAATCGGCCGCAAGTTGCTCTCGCATGTCGAGAAGCTTAACGCGCTTCGACACGAGATAGACAAGGGTATCCATTCGTTGGACGCGGATGACGGCCGTGCAATGATTATGGAAGCTTTGCTGCGAGCGAAGAATTCACGAAATGGCGGCGCCTAAGCCTCCGATCTGAAGCTGCGGAATGGCGCGCTGGGCGATTTCGGCCCTCGAATCTCGTGATACAATGCCCGCGATGATGACGAAGATCCTCCAAGATGTGCTGGAACACGCCGCGAACTGGCCCCAAGAGGACCAGGAGGCGGTGGTCGAATACGCGCGGGAAATCGAGGCGCGGCGTACCGGTGTTTATGTCATGTCGGAAGGCGAGCGACAGGCGGTGGCGAGAGGGTTGAGCGAGGCCGATCGCGGAGAGTTCGTGTCTGACGAAATGGTCGCAGAAGCGGACAAGCACCACGTTCGATGAAAGTTCGCTATACCCCGAACCTTTTCACGACGCGGGTGGACGAACGAAGGGAAACTGCGTTGAGCCAAGCATTCGCTTCGAGTGACCAATCCCCCAACCTCCTGCTCAAAGTCGCAGCCGGCGGCATCCTCTCGGGCCTGCTGACGCCACTGCTGCCGTCGTTGATCGACAAGATGCTGGGCACGCCCGGCGATTTCCGGATCGCGCTGGTGGCGATACCGTTCGCGGTGCTGGTGTTCATTCTGGTGCGGCGGTTCAGCGCCAATCCGGTGTGGGCGGCGCTGGTGGCGGCCGTGATCACCATGGTCGCGTTCGTCTGCGCGGTGAACGCGGCGATCTGGATCGACGGCCAACTCGACGGCGCGGGCAAGGTGGTGCGGAATATGCTGGCGGGCCTGACCGGCGGCTTTACCGGCGCCACGGTGATGGCGCTCGGGATATGTCTGCTGCCATCGGGTCCGCGCGATGCCAATGCATGGCTGCATTTGGTTATCACGGGCACGCTTGCGGGGGTGCTGCTGGCGCTCGACAATGCGCTCGACCTCGATATGACGTCGGTGCTCTATCCGGTCTGGCAGGCTGCCGTCGCCGTCAGACTGGCGCAGGCCTTGCGGGAGGTTCGGACTTCCTGAGGGATATTTGCGATAAGTGTGGCAACCGCTGCGAAGACCCGAGAGAATATTCGTGAACCGTCCGTTCAAGCCTTATCCATTCACCGCGAAGCAATATCCCGCGTCGTTGCCGCCGCTGAAAGGCGGCATCGACCCGCACCGGCATCCGGTCGTGGTGGTCGGCGGCGGGCCGGTCGGCTATTGCGCGGCGCTCGGGCTCGCCAATCACGGCGTGCCGGTGGTCTTGCTCGAAGCCGACGATTCGGTCTGCTTCGGCAGCCGCGCCATCTGCATTTCACGCCGAAGCCTGGAGATCATCGAGCGGCTCGGCGCCGTCGATGGCTTCTTGCAGGCCGGGATCGCCTGGACCGGCGGGCGCAGCTTCTATCGTGAGACCGAGGTGCTGCGTTTCCGGATGCCGATGGATGACAACCAGAAGCACCCGCCGATGGT
>JBBQUE010000668.1:0-2833 GCA_038212805.1 Bryobacterales bacterium
GGCAGACTTTGTCTTTCCAGTTGATTCCGCTCAGCACGGTAGCCTGGGGTGGATCGTGCGCCTGACGCCAGTTGTTGATCCCAAAGTAGAAATGGTTCAGCTTGGTGGGGCTGAACATGTGATCCCAACTGCCGCGGTAGACGTCGCTCAAATTGCGGGTGTCATTATAGTTCGCGTACAGACCCGGCAGAGTGGGCGGGCCATCCGCGCCCGGCTGCACCGATTGGCGGCCGTAACCATAATAGAAGGAGATGCGGTCGCGCTCGCTGAAAATCTGATCACCCTTGACGGAGATTTTGGTTTCCGGGCTGACTTGGGAACCGTTGGTGACCAGATAATTATTGTTTACGTAGCTCAAGCTACCTGGCGCCGCGCCGTTGTTGGGCACAAGCTGCCCACCCTTGCCCGTGGCGAATGTCGACAATGCCTTGACCGACAGCTGATCGAATAGAGTTTTCGGAATCTGGTTGCCCGGGAACTGCTGGCGGGTGACCTTGCCTGCCCCGTCGATGGTCTGCGTGAGCGGATTATAGATGGGGATCAATGCGCCGTTCTTATCCACCCACTTGCTGAAATCGCCGTTGTACATTTCAGGCGTGGGCACGGTGAACGTCGCGCCGGTTGCGCCCGCACGGTTGCGGAAGCCTTCGTAGCTGAAAAACCAGAACGATTTGTTTTTGCCATTATAGATTTTGGGAATCCACACCGGACCGCCCGCGCTGGCGCCGAAATCATTCTGCTTGTAAATGGGAATCGACTTGCCAGCCCGGTTGTTAAACCAGTTGTTGGCGTCAAAATCATTGTTGCGTAAAAAGTCGTAGGCAGTGCCGTGGAAGGCGTTCGTGCCCGATTTCGAAACGAACGTCATGGTGCCGCCGCCGGCGTGGCCGTATTCTGCCTTGAAGCCGTTGGTATCGACCGTGAACTCATTGATGGCTTCGAGCGAGGGGGCATTCAGCGAATTCCAGCTCACGGTCTGAGCGCGGCTGGTGTTGCTGGTGACGCCATCGAGCGAGGTGCCATAGCTGGCCGCCTGTCCGCCGCCCAGGCTGAAGCCGGTGTCGCCGCCAAGCTGCTTCGATTCAGGCGTCAACGCGGCCAGATCGAACGGACTGCGGAGCGCACCGCTTACAACCAGCGGCAGTTGGTCCACCTGCTTGTTGGTTACGGTGACGCTGCTTTTGGCGTCTTCGGTTTGCAGTTGAACCGCGGAAGCATTCACTTCCACCGTCTGCTGCGAAGTGCCGATTTCCAGATTCACGTCCGCACGCACCGTGGTGGCCGCGTTCAGTGTAACGCCGGATAGCTGGGAAGGACGGAAGCCCTCTTTCTCAACCCGGACTTTGTATTGTCCGACGGCCAGGCTGATTCCGCTAAATTCGCCGGACTCGTTGGAGCTTAAAGAATTGGTGACGCCGGTAGCCAGATTCGTGATGACAACTTTGGCTCCGGGAATAACGGCGCCGGTGGAATCCCGCACGGTGCCTTCGATCGTGCCGCGTTCGGACTGGCCGAATGCAAGCGCGCAAAACAGGACAAAAAGGACTAGCCTTGCTACTTTGACGGCTAGACGTTGGGAGAACGTCATGGTTAACCTTTACTGCTAAAAACGAATTTTCGCTGAAGCGAAGTTACAAGAAGGTTATCATTTGCGCTTATGGCACGCAATCAACCTTACGGGAACAACCTGAACCGCGCGGCTGTCTAAAGGATTCATGCGGGCTTTTGGTCAAATGGACGATTGCGAACCTTCGGAGTTTGGCTTTTGGTTGAAGATTTTGCCCCCGCTGATATGTGCCGCGGTAATCGCCTGGCTGGCGCATGGGGTAGTCCTAGGCCACCATCCGCTCAGGATTGCGGGCTTGGTGCTGTTGGTTGGTGGGGTGGCGGGCATCGCCGGTTGGCTGGTTGGCGGGACGGGAAGAATGCCGGCGCGTCTGGCCTCGCTCGCAGTGTGGTTCGTACCGGTGGCTGGCTTGGTTGCCCGCCGCGGCCCCGGCGGATTTGCGGCGGTTGTAGCGATTTCGGTGGCGACAGCGGTACTCTGGCTGGACATCCGTCGGAGGTTGCAGATGGAAACGCAACACTCCGGCGAGGATGGACTACTGATTCGGCCAATGGCTTTGAGCGCTGCCGCAGCGGCGTCGATCTGCGGCACGATAGGGTGGCTCACCAGCCCGAGCTTCACGGGAGCGGTCGCGGCGTTACTGATAGTGGGCGCAAGCTGCTTCGTCGTGACCCTGTTCGCCCTCCGGGGCATGTTTTTAGTTGGCAGGGAAACAAGCGGCCGGCCCATCCTGAATACGCTTGCCGCCATCGTTTTCTCATTTCTCGCCTTGGGCTCGATGAGAAGTGGATCTGTGATGGGGAGTAACCCAAGCGTTGGCAGGCGAAGCGCTACCGGCCTAGTGTCCGGAGCTATTCTGCTGCATGTGAACAAGGACGCCAAGATCCGGGCTCCGATTGCCCGAGTCAGTCCGTTGCGCTCCTGGGCACAGGAACGGGCGCATAAGTTCATCCCGTTTTCCGGAGAATACTGGTTTTTCTACGTGCCCCGCCGCCGTCCGCCCGAGGATGCCCTGGTAGAGCGCGGAACGCCTCTCGAATTTAACTTTACTTCCACAGGCCGGCAGACGGTGGTAATGCAGGCCCGGCAGAGACTTGGCGAACCGATCCCCCTTTCCTGCTGCCGACATCTGGTGCTTAGCGTTTCAAACGCTGACCGCCAGAGCCAGGCGGTGACCGTTGAAGTTGTGCTGACCGATCCAAGACTTCAGAAACACAACAGGGTCTCTCTGGGGATTCAGAAAGTGAGCGGGTGGGGCTATTCCCG
>JBBQUE010000669.1:0-2831 GCA_038212805.1 Bryobacterales bacterium
CATTCCAGGAACCGAAGCCGCAATCGAAGAATTTTGCGCCCAGGATCGGCTTCGCCTACACGCCTGGAAAGAGCGGCAAAACCTCAATTCGCGCTGGATTCGGCATGGCTTACGATGTTCTTTATGACAACATCGGCATCCTTTCCCTGCCGCCTCAATTCAACACCACCGTGGATACCGATCCGCTGGGGGATAGCAGGCCGAACTTCCTGAAGAACGGTGGCATTCTGCCGAACGTAGCAACCGGAACTCTGTCCCGTGCGGATGCCATCGCGAGTACTTCCAGCTATGTGCCAAATCAGAAGCTGCCGTACTCGATTCAATACAACTTGAGCGTGCAACACACCTTTGCGAAGGATTACACGTTCGAGGCCCGCTATCTAGGTACGCGCGGCGTCCATTTAAACGTTCAGCAGCGTATCAACAAGCAGCCGAAGACGTCCGCTAATTTCTTTCTGCCCACTTATTTGGCAGCGCCTAGCCAAGCTTCGCTGGACAGCCTGACGGTTACGCTTCCTCAAATTCAGGCACGGTCGAATACCGTTCCGGCTTTTGCGGCGGCCGGGTTCACCAACCCGATCGTTGAATTCTCTCCAGTGGGCAACTCTACCTACAACGGCTTGGCTCTCCAGTTAGACCGGCGTTTTGCGGGCGGTCTCCTGTTTAAGTCCGCTTACACCTGGAGCCATCTCATCGACGACAGCACCGCGGATTTCTTCACCACGCGTCTCACCCCGCGGCGCTCGCAGGACTTCCAAAATCTGAGGGCTGACAGAGCGTCCTCGGCGCTCGACCGGCGTCATCGCTTTACCCTTAGCCTGATCTATGACTTGCCGTTCTTCAAAAGCGGAAACTGGTTACAGAAGAACCTGCTGGGTAATTGGGAAGTCGCGCCCATCTACACCTTCGAAAGTCCGGAATATGCCACCGTGCAAAGTACTGTGGATACGAATCAAAACGGAGACACGGCGGGCGACCGAACCATCGTGAACACCGCCGGGCGGGATGGAATCGGCAGCGGCGTCAAGCCCCTGAAGAACTCAGCGGGAGCTACCGTCGCATATCTGGCCAATAATCCAAATGCCCGCTACATCACAGCTGGTGTTGGTGGCATGTCCACGGCGGGAAGAAACACTTTGCCGACCCGCCGCATTAACAATTGGGATCTGACCATCCTGAAACGCTTTACCTACCATGAACGGTTCAAGTTTGAAACTGTGGCACAGTTCCTGAACGCTTGGAACCATCCGCAGTTTACGCCTGGAATCCTCAATCAAATCAACTCGTTTGGCCAATCAGGTTCGGGCGTCTTGAACTACCTGAACCCAAACAACAAGAACTTCAACAATCCGGAATCCACGTTCAACAGCAATGCGCGAACGATTCAGTTTTCGGCTAAGTTTATTTTCTAAGGGAAGGATTAAAAACCCACTGGCTGCCGGCGCCGAATGGTCGCCGACAGCCAGTTTTTTTTTGCGTGCAGACTATTAAGAAACGGACGTAAGAGTTTGTGGCTGCACAAACTTGCGCTCTTCCGCGATCCGCATCGCTTCCCGCTGAATACCCCGCAGCATTCCCTTGAAAACGAAGAAATGAAACGGAACCACGGCATACCAATACAGCAGCCCGGCCAAGCCGCGGGGTTGGAACTTCGCCACCTGTTCCAAGTCGCAAGTCCCGCCAGGCTCCGGATGAATGCGGAACTCCAGTTGCGCTTCTCCGGGCAACTTCATCTCAGCGCGTAACGTCAGGCGCTCGTCACGTACCAGCCCTACCACGCGCCAAAAGTCCAGCGCCTCGCCAAAGCCCACCTTCTCGGGGTCCCGCCGTCCGCGCCTTAACCCCGGGCCGCCTACCATCAGATCCATCCAACCTCGAATGCGCCACAGCCAATCAGCTGCGTACCAACCGTGCCCACCGCCCACCCGGCAGACTGCGGCGAATGCAGCCCATGGTGGAGCTGCGATGGTAATCCGTCGCGCGTCCTGAAACATCTTGCCGCCCGCCCAATCGGGATCGCCCGGAATGGGCCCAGCCATCGACCAGTTAGTTTCCACCTCGTGATGGGCTAATTTGCGAATCGCTGCGTGGATGGCTTGCCGCACGGTCAACAACTCCTGCGGGATCAACGTCTTAATGCGGTTCTCGCGGCACACCACGGGATTTTTCAGGCCTTCCGCCAGCGGCTTGGCAATGTCATGGCTGAGTGGCGTTACCAGGTGAATCCAGTAGGAACTCAGCCGGGGCGTCAGAACGGGGACCGGGATCACCCACCGGCGCCTTAGCCCCAATTCCTCGGCCATAACGCTCATGATGTCCCGGTAGCAAAGCACTTCCGGGCCGCCAATGTCGAAGATCCCGCCGATGGTCTCAGGTGAATTGAGGCAACCAGCCAAGTATTCCACCACGTTCCGCACGCCGATCGGCTGGCACGGAGTGCTCACCCATTTTGGCGTGATCATCACCGGCAGGCGTTCCACCAAATACCGGAGAATCTCAAACGAAGCCGACCCCGCACCAATGATCATGGCCGCGCGGAGAACCGTGACGGGAATCCCTGAAGACGAAAGCGCTTCTTCTACCTCTCGCCGGGAAGCCAGATGTTCACTCAGGTCGGGCCCGGTTTCCCCCAAACCTCCCAAGTAGATGATCCGCTTTACGCCCGCCGCGTGCGCCGCCGCGGAAAACTGCGAGGCCAGATGATGATCTCGTTCCGCATATCCGGATTTGGCGGCAGTCATGGAGTGCACCAAATAAAAAGCCGCCTCGCAACCTTGAAGGTCGTTTGTGAGGCGGGCCAAATTGTCTAAATCTGTTTGTTGAACGGTGAG
>JBBQUE010000670.1:0-2810 GCA_038212805.1 Bryobacterales bacterium
CGGCGGCCAACACCAGCACCAGCGATATCTCTTTGCGGCCCATGCGGCCCATGCGATCCAGTTCCGCGCTGGCCAGTGTGCGGGCGGCGGAGGTGTCGCGGATCTCAGGCGGGTTTAGCTTGTAGAGCAGCCAGGGAATCACGGTCAGGGCCAGCATTCCTGGCACGGACGCGGCGAGGGCCCACTTGATCCAGGTGAGATCGATATGCGCCAGTTTTCCAGCGAACTCAGCCACTACGGGGTTGGCCACCATGGCCGTCAGGAACATGGCGGAGGTGGTGTAGGTGGAATGAAAGCCCACCAGCATCAGGAAGGCGCCCAGGCGTTGGCCGGTGGGTCCGGGTTCGGAATCGAAGGCGCTGGCCAGGCTGCGGGCGATGGGGAAGATGATGCCTCCGCCGCGGCCGGTGTCGGACGGGACGAAGGGCGCGATGCACAGGTTGGTGGCGGCCAGGCAGTAGCCCAGGGTGAGCGAATTTCTCCCGAATGAACGGATGAGCAGATAGGCGATTCGCAGGCCAAGCCCGGTAAGCATCATGGCGCGCGCGAACAGGAAAGCGGAGAAGATCATCCAGACCACCGGGTTGCTGAAGCCGGCCAGGGCCCGCGGGGCGCTTAAGGCTCCGGTGAGAACCAGCAGCGTCATAGCCATCACGACGCTGGCACCCATGGGTACGGGCTGGACGACCAGGGCCGCGATGGTGCCCAGGAAGATCGCTAGCAGGTGAATTTGCGCGGGGTTGAAGCCGGGAATGGGCGCGAAATAGAGCAGCGCCGAGGGGATCAGCACCAGCGCCCATCGTCTGAAAGCCATAGCCTGCTAAGATAGCAAACTTATGCCGAACAAAATGGACCGGCGCGGATGGTTGAAGCTTGTGCCCGCGCTGGCCGCCACCGCACCCGCCGCATTAGCGCAGCAGGGACCGGAGCCACCCGCCCGCGTTTCGCGCGACGCTTTGCACCAGGCGTTGACGTTGGCGGGGCTCCAGTTCACCGAAGACCAGGAGCAGACCATGCTGCAGGGCCTGAACCGCAACCTGGTGAGCTATGAGAATCTGCGAAAGATCGACGTTCCGCTGGATACTGAACCAGCCACGCGCTTCTATCCAACCGCCCCGAGCGGCACGGGCGCGAAGTATCAGCCCAGCAAGCTGAAGGCAGGGCAGCGGCCGGCGAAGTTGGAAGATCTGGCGTTTGCTCCGGTAACGGAGATCGCGCCGCTGCTGAAGGCCAAGCGCATTACTTCGGTGGATCTGACGAAGATGTATCTGGACCGGCTGAAGCGCTTTGGGCCGAAGCTGAACTGCGTGATCACGCTGACCGAGGATCTGGCGCTGGCCCAGGCGGCCGAGGCCGATCAGGAAATCCGTCGCGGCAAGTATCGCGGGCCGTTGCATGGCGTGCCGTGCGGCGTGAAGGATCTGTTCGCTACGAAGGGCATCAAGACCACGTGGGGCGCGGAGCCGTATCAGAATCAGGTTCCCACTTACGATTCGGCGGTAGTGGAGAAGCTGCGGAAGAGCGGTTCGCCACTGCTGGCCAAGCTCTCGATGGGTGCGCTGGCGCAGGGCGGATTGTGGTTTGGCGGCATGACGAAGACGCCGTGGAATCTGGACGAGACGTCCAGTGGATCGTCGGCGGGATCGGCTTCGGCGACGTCGGCGGGGCTAGTGGGGTTCTCGATTGGCACGGAAACTTTGGGGTCCATCGTGTCGCCAGCCACGCGCTGCGGGGTGGTGGGTTTGCGTCCCACGTATGGGCGAGTGAGCCGTTATGGGGCCATGGGGCTGAGTTGGACCATGGACAAAGTGGGGCCCATCTGCCGCACCGTGGAGGATTGCGCGCTGGTGCTGCAGGCCATCCGGGGCAGCGACGATCGCGATCTGGCGGTGGTGGATACGCCCTTCGAGTGGCAGCCTAAACTGGGGATCAAGGGGCTGCGCATCGGAATCCTGCAGGCCGAGTTCGACCGCATGCGGGATGGCGAGCAGAAGAAAGTTTACGACCAGGTGATTGCCGACCTGAAGGCCGCTGGGGCGGTGATGAAGCCGGTGGAGTTCCCCAAGTTCGATTTCGCTCCGCTGCGCATTATTCTTTCCGCGGAAGCCGCGGCCGCTTTTGACGATTTGACGCGCACTGGCGGCGTGGATCAATTGAAGGGGCAAGCTCCGAACGACTGGCCGAATAGCTTCCGCACGGCGCGCATGATTCCGGCCGTGGAATACATCCGGGCACAGCGGGCCCGTACGCTGCTGATGCGCGAGATGGATAAATTCATGGCGGATTGGGATGTGCTGGTGTCGCCCGCGTTCAGCAGTGGCCTGACGATTACGAACCTGACGGGGCATCCGCAAATCGCGGTGCCGTGCGGGTTTTTAAATGGGCTGCCTTCCAGCATTGTGTTCACTGGACAGTTGTATCAGGAAGGGGCTCCACTGCGGCTGGCGCTGGCGTATGAGCGCGCCACCAAGTGGCACACCATGCACCCGAAAGTGGATTGGGGCTCATAATAGAAACAGTATTATGCTTTTTCGTTTTAGATTATTGGCTGTTCTTTTGTTGGGCGTGAGCGCCGCGTTATCGCAGAAAGACGATGTGCTGCCGGGGATGCCGCCTGTCCTGAACCCGGCCGATATTTATTCCGAGGATCATGCGGGAAAGCTGAGTCCGGTTGTTAAGAATTTTCCGTCGCGTGTGTACGTGCCGAACAGCGCCAGCAATACGGTGGATATTATCGATCCGGCCACGTTCAAAATCGTGGGGCATTTCGATGTGGGGAAGCAGCCGCAACACGTGGTTCCGTCGTGGGA
>JBBQUE010000671.1:0-2800 GCA_038212805.1 Bryobacterales bacterium
AGCCCAAGGAAGTCATGAGCCAGTTGTTCCGCTTCGTGGATTACGGCATTGCCAACGAAGAAGACTGCCAGGCCGCCCTTGGGATTGAAACCGATGTCGACGTCCACTCGGGTGAACTCGCCACCGCCCAGTACAAAACGCTGACCGAAAAGGTGCTGGAGATCTATCCCGGTCTCAAAGCCATAGCGGTCACCCTGCGGGAATCGCGCAGCGCCTCCCACAACGGCTGGTCCGCCTGCCTGAACAACCGGAAGGAATTCATGGTTAGCCGCCACTACGAGATCACCCACATCGTGGACCGCGTGGGCGGCGGCGACAGCTTCGCCGCGGGCCTGATTTTCGGCCTTCTCAACCTGCCATCCCACCGAGACGCCCTGGAGTTTGCCGTGGCCGCTTCCTGCCTCAAGCACTCCATCCCAGGGGATTTCAACCGCTTCACCCGCCAGGAAGTGGAGCAGTTGATTCAGGGCGGCGGATCCGGGCGCGTGCAGCGCTAGCAGCTTGGACGTATAATCGGAGCAGGTCTCCCCATGCGATTGCAGCTTGTTTCCGTTTTCCTCTTCGTTGCAGCCGTGTCTGCGCAGACGCAGCCCCCGGCTCCAGGGGCCGCGCCGTCCTCACCGCAACCTAATATCCAGGTTCAGGTAAACGAAGTGATCGTGCCTGTCACCGTCACCGACGAGAAGGGCCGCTTCGTGTCCGATCTGGATCAAAAGGACTTTCGGGTTATGGATGAGGGCAAGGAGCAGAACATTCGCTTCTTCACCCGGGAACGCAATCAGCCCGTGGTGGTGGGCTTCCTGCTGGACCTCAGCAACGCCAGCCGGCTGCACTGGAAGAACTACCAGGAAGCGGCAATCGAACTGGTGCTGAACCTGCTGCCGGGCGATAAAAGGTACAGCGGATACCTGATCACATACGGCAATGAGGCGGAAGTGGCGGTAAACACCACGACCGATTCCGAACCCATCGTGGAAAAGCTGCGCAAGGTAAAACCCGGTGGGGGCGCGGCGCTGTACGACGCCATCTACGCAGCCTGCACCAGCCGCAAACTGGTGGTGGGCGAGCCCGTGGAACCGCGCCGCGTTCTAGTAGTGATCGGCGATGGCCATGACAATGCCAGCAAACACACCCTGAGCGAGGCTCTCGAAGTGGCGCAGCGCAACCTGGTAACCATCTACGGCGTCAGCACCGTGGCGTTTGGGTTCAATGCCGAGGAAGAGAAGAACCTGGTTAAACTGGCGGAAGAAACCGGCGGTCGCGTGGAATATCCTCTACAGGGCGTCTATTCCGATGTTTCGGGTTTCATGTCAACCCCTTCAGATGAAGGGAACTATGCCCTGAAGGTGGGCACCGGGGGCTATGCCTCCGCGTTGGCAAAGGGCATGTTCAACTCCATCACCAACGTGACGGGGGAGATCACCACGCAGTACATCATCCGTTATATTCCAGACGTACAGCCGGAATCGAAGAACGCCAATAAGGTCTTCCGGAATATAGTAGTGAAGGTGAACCTGGCGAACGTAAAAGTCCGGGCTAGAAAAGGCTATTACCCGTAACACTTTACCCGATAAGATTTTGAACCCTCATGCCGGCCGCGCTCTCGTCCGCCAACTATTCCGTGCTCTCGATTGAGGTTCCCGGCAGCGAACTCACCCCGCTTGGCATCCTGATGGAAGAAGTGCACCCGCCCCGGTTGCATCTACGGCTGCGGCGGGACTGGCAGCGTTTCGCGGGTGAAGAGGCCGAGGTTCTGGAAAACCTGGCGGAGGATCTGGCGCGCAAAGCCGAAGCCGCCCAGCTGGGCGTGGATGGACTGTTCCAGTATCTGGAAAACAACCTGGGCAACGTGCTGCGGATTACCACGCGCGAACCGGTGGACGTGCAGGATTTCGAACTGGCGCTCAACCGCCTGTACCGGCAGCATGTGCAGAGCAACGTGGTGGAGTTCAAAACCCATTTGCCGCTCTATTCTCTCCGCGCGGCGGCTGGCCGATTCCTGCAAAACGACGAAGTCTCGGAAGAAACCTGGATCGAAGCGCCCGAGAATCTTCGCCTGAACGAGAGGATGTTCGTGGCGCATATCGAAGGGCACTCCATGGAACCGAAGATCCCCCACGGTTCGTTGTGCGTTTTCCGGAAACATAGCGGGGGCTCCCGCAAAAACCAGTTGGTACTGGTGGAAGACCGCCAAGCCACCGGATCCAACCGCTACGCCATCAAGCGCTACCACAGCGAGTGGGCGGGGGGGGAGCAAGCCCGCATCCGGCTGATCTCTCTGAACCCGGCCTACCCCTCCTGGGATCTGGATCCGGAAGAGTCGAAATACGCCGTTATCGCTGAGTTCATCCGTGTCCTGGAAGACAACGGTCTTGCAGACAACCACGAATAAGTCACTCCCGAATGATGGGGTGTACAATGGCGGATTGGTAGCCATCTCCCATCCATGAATATTTCGGTGAAAGGCGAATACGCGCTGCAGGCCGTTTTCGATTTGGCCGCGCAAAACCCCGGGGAGCCCGTCAAGATTGCCGACATCGCCCGCCGACGGAAGATCCCGCAAAAATTCCTGGAACTCATCCTCTCTGGGTTGAAACAGGGTGGCTTCGTGGAATCGCGGCGCGGGGCCGAAGGCGGATACCTGCTGGCGCGTCCAGCCGATCTGGTAACGGTGGGCGAAGTGGTGCGGTACATTGAGGGAATCCGGATCCAGAAAAGTGTGCAGCGGCCCGGCGCCACCGATCCGTTCGTGGAGATGTGGCAGCGCGTGGATTCCGCGATTTCGGCCGTGATCGACCAC
>JBBQUE010000672.1:0-2795 GCA_038212805.1 Bryobacterales bacterium
GGTAACGCCCATCCAAGTCAGCGCCCATCTGGCGGCGCAGCGCGTCTTCGGACTGCGCCAGGCGGTAACGGGCCTGCACAACGGAGAGCTGGGCATTGGCATAGTTGGCCTGAGGCTGAAAAATTTCCAGCGGCGAGGTGGCCCCTAGTTCCAGCTCCTTCTCAGCGCGTTTCAAAGCGGCGTCGGCCAGCTTCAGCGATTCCTCTTGTACGCGCAGGCCTTCGCGGGCCGAAACCACGTCCCAATATGCGTTTTCGGCGATGGTAACCAACTGGTTGAGTTGATCCTCCAAACCGTACTCGGCCGCCCGTAATTTGCTGCGCACGATGGAGATGGGCAGGCGCGTAATGGTCATCCCGCGGCCCCGTAGCAAGGGCTGCGTGATGTTCATGTTGATGTTCGAGGTTAACTGCGGATTGAACGTGGAAAAGCTGCTGTTGGTGGACGTCTTGGTGGATCCAAAGCTGACGTTATACACCGTTCCGGTCTGCAATTCCTGTGTGTACTGCAGGGCGAACGGTTGGGTTAATTGGTTCAGAGTCGACGCGCCAGCCAACAGGCTGCTGGACGGGCTCTGATTGCGAGCGGTACTAAAGCGCGCGATGGCCAGGGGATCGAAGACCGACATGGCGCGGGTAATGGCGTCGCGGCTGAAATCCACCGTCAGCTTCTGGATGGTGATGTCCGCGTTGTTCGACATGACCAGATCTATGTAGCTCTTCAACGAAAGCTCCAGCTTATCGCTCACCACATAATCGCCCAGCCGCGCGGGGTTCTGTAGTTCCACGCGGGTGGGGGTATTGGCGAAATGCTTCCGAAAGTACGCAGGCTTCGGGAAAAAAGGATCGTACTGGGTATCCTGGGCGCACGCGGTGGCGGCCAGCAGGATGAAGAGAGAATCAGGAAAAAAGCGCATGTGTATGAGTTATTCGTATCGCATTGCTTCAACGGGATCCAGCTTAGCCGCCTGGACCGCGGGATAGATTCCAAACACCAGACCGATGCCGACGGAAAACCCAAAGGCAACGGCGATGGAGGCCGTGGTGACCACCGTGGACCAGCCTGCGGCGCGAGCGATCAATTGTGACAACGTATAGCCGAATGCGATTCCGATCAGCCCGCCCAGGATGGAGATTAACACCGCCTCCATCAGGAACTGACGGATGATGTCAGCCTGGCGTGCGCCAATGGCGCGGCGGATACCGATCTCACGGGTGCGCTCCAGCACCGTGGCCAGCATGATGTTCATAATGCCGATTCCGCCGACCAGCAACGAAATGCCCGCGATGCAGATCATCACCACCTTGAAGGTGAATTGCGTGCGGCGCTTTTGTTCCAGCAATCCCGCCGGTCCCACCACGTTGAAGTCGCCCGCGTCTTTATGGGTGGTGGACAGAATGGCGTTCACCACCGCAGCCGTCTCAATGGAATCCGTATTGGTCTGCACCTTGATGTAAATGCCATCAATTTCGTCGCGCAGGTAGCTGTTGTTGTCCTCAAACCGGCGCATCACGGTGTTCAGTGGCGCGATCACCAGGTTGTTGCGGTCAGCCACCTCCAGACCTTCCACGTCGGCCGTGGCTTGCTGGGAAAGAACGCCTATCACTTGCAGCCACGTATCGTTGATCTTGACGTATTTGCCTTCCGCGGGATCGTAGCCCAGCAGGTTTACCTTCGCGCTTTCACCCAACACGCACACGGCATCGGAATGCGCGTTTTCATCTTTGGTGAAGAAGCGGCCCTCCACCATGCGGAGGCTGTTGATTTCTAGAAAATTTGGCTCCACGCCGATCAGCAGCGGCGCTTCCTGGGATGGCTTTGGAAGAACCTTGAGCGGCTTGAATCGTTTGCGCGGGGTGAGCGCTTCAAGCCCCTGGACGTTTTCAGAGATGGCGCGGAAATCGCGGAACGTCAGGCCCGGCGAAATCACGCGGCGAGCCTGCAACTCGTTCCGATCCACCGCTTCCTTGGCTTCGATAATGATGTTATTCACGCCCAGCAGATCGATATAGCTCATCATTTCTTTCTGCGCGCCCGCCGTGATCGCCAGCATCGCAACCACCGCGCCTACCCCGAAAATCATGCCAAGCATGGTGAGCAGGCTGCGCAGTTTATGCACGAAGAGGCTCTGCAGCCCCATCTTCAGCTCAGGGAGAAGTCCGGAAAAACCTGCCATGTTACTTGCCTCCGGGCATTCCGCCCATGGCGTCGCCGTCGCCGGATTTACTTTTCTTTTTGGCGCTCTTCACCGCGAAGGGGTCGGACAGCGCCACCACATCGCCTTCCTTGAGGCCCTTGGCGATTACCATGGTGGATTCGCTTCGTTTCAGCGGAGTGAAGTAACGCTCCTCGAAGTGGTTGCCATTCCGGATATAGGCCAACATCTTTTTGTCCTTTTCAAAGACGGCCTGAATGGGGATATGAATCGCGTTCGGAATTTTTTCCACGATGATCTCGACGTCCGCCAGCAGCCCCGGCCGCAGCAGAACTTCGAACTGCGAATCATCCTCGGGAGGCGGCGGCAGTTTGGCGTTGGCCAGGTCCTTTTCGCTAAACTGACCCGCCATGCCGGGCGGCATCCCCATGGCTGGAGGGCGGCCTCCCTGTGTGCCAGGAGGACCCGGCGGCTTGGCGGACGCGGACCTGGGCGGACCATTCGCCATCATGGCCCCGGCCGGTGGCCGCGCCGGTTTGCGCCGGTTCTGTTCCGCCATCGCCAGAATCTGCTGAATACGTTCCGGCTTGACACCCAGGACGGTGAAAAGTTGCTTCATGTCTATGGCGAAAATCACATC
>JBBQUE010000673.1:0-2787 GCA_038212805.1 Bryobacterales bacterium
TTTCCTATCACCTGTACCGCAATTCCTTTCCCCTGCTGGCGTTGAATACGTTCCTGCAGGCGAAGGCGGCGGAATGAACACCCTAACTCCGTGAAACCCACCCTTGTTACCGGTGCGTCCGGATTTCTCGGGTGGCATGTCGCCCGCCAGTTGACCGCGCGTGGAATCGCGGTGCGCGCCCTGGTTCGCCCCGCCAGCCAGCTCCGCGAGTTGGAGGTTGAGCGCGTCACCGGTGACTTGCGCGACGCCGATTCACTGGCCCGTGCGATTTCCGGCTGCGGCGTGGTTTTCCATGTGGCCGCGGATTACCGGCTCTGGGCGAAGGATCCGTCTGAGTTGTACCAGTCCAACGTGGAGGGGACCCGGAATCTTCTAACCGCGGCGCGCGCAGCCGGAGTGGAGCGGGTGGTGTATACCAGCACCGTGGGCTGCATCGGAATGCCGCCGGACGGTTCCGGTAACGAAGATACCCCCATCGGCCTGGACGAAATGAAAGGGGCATACAAGCGTTCCAAGTTCCAAGCGGAACAGGTGGCTCTGGAGTTCGCTGAATCCGGTTTTCCCGTGGTGATCGTAAACCCAACAGCGCCCGTGGGCGATCACGACTTCAAACCTACCCCAACCGGGAAAATGATCCTGGATTTTATCCGCGGACAGATGCCGGCGTTTCTGGACACCGGCTTAAATCTTGTGGATGCGGGAGATACGGCCATCGGGCATCTGCT
This sequence comes from Bryobacterales bacterium, assembly GCA_038212805.1. Classification (GTDB taxonomy): domain Bacteria; phylum Acidobacteriota; class Terriglobia; order Bryobacterales; family Bryobacteraceae; genus JANXQZ01. The sequence goes on from JBBQUE010000673.1 coordinate 726, forward strand.
GGCGCTGGAGAAAGGCCGCGTGGGGGAGCGTTACATTCTGGGATGCGATAACTTGACGCTGGAACAGATCTTCGCGCATCTAGAAAGGCTGAGCGGAATCAAAGCACCGCAGTGGAGGGTTCCTTACGGAGTGGCATATGCCGCCGGTTTGGTAAGTACCGGGTGGGCCAAATTGACGGGTCAGGCTCCGAAAGCGCCACTCGACGCAGTGAAAATGGCACGCAAGAAAATGTTTGTCTCAGTGGAGAAAGCCAAGCGGGAGCTAGGGTTCCGGCCTGGACCTGTGCATCTAGCCCTGGGGCGCTCCGTGGATTGGTTTCGGGCGAACGGCTACGCATGATGGCCTTTATTGCAGCCGAGAGCCGGGAATTCAGCGGTCTGGAACGTCACCTCAGCGGACTGGAAAGACTTTCGCGACCCTTGGATTACGCCGTGGCCGGCAAACTTCGCGGGTACCCGGTGGTTTTGGCGGCCAATGGGCCTGGTCCAAGGTTGGCGGGGATCGCAGTAGACTTGTTGGACGCGGGTCCAGTGTCGGCGTTCGTCAGCACAGGTTTTTGCGGAGCGCTTGCGCCCGGGCTAAATCCCTACGATATCTTCGTCGGGACTTCCGTGAACGGAACGCCCCTCCAACTTCCCCGGCATACTCGCGCCAGCGCCCAGGGTCCGCTGCTCTCGTTGGATCGTGTGATCACCAGCGTCACCGAGAAGCGTGATCTCTATGCCAGCACGGGCGCAGACGCGGTGGAGATGGAAGCCGCCGGAGTTGTCCAGCGGGCCGGTGGCGCATCCTTTTACTGCGTGCGCGTGGTAACCGACACCGCCGCTGAAGCCTTCCCCCTGGATTTCAACCGCATGCGGGATCCCGAAGGCCGCTTCAGCCGGGCCAAGATCATCCGGCAGGCCTTACGTCGGCCCTTTCCCCTCATCTCCGAATTGATCCAACTCGACAGGCGCTGCCGGAGTGCCGCTTTCGCACTGGGAGAGTTCCTTGCCGACTGCCAGTTCTGAGGTTCTCCCGTCTTCCATGCAAGCCGCCGTCTACACTGGCGAAAGCGTTATTCAGGTGCAGCCGGTCCCCACCCCGCCCGTCGGCCCCGGAGAAATCCTGATCCGCGTTGAGGCATGTGGTATCTGCCATACCGATCTCAAGAAGATTGAGTACAACCTGCTGGCACCGCCCCGCATTTACGGTCACGAAACCGCCGGAGTAGTAGCGGCGGTTGGCAAGGGAGTTACCGAATATGCGCCCGGGGATCGCGTCATCGTCTTCCACCACATCCCCTGCATGGAATGTTTTTATTGCCGCCACCTGCTCTATGCCCAGTGCCCCGTGTACAAGAGGGTGGGTGTGACGGCGGGTTACGAAGCGGCGGGCGGCGGGTTCTCACAGTACGTTCGCGTCATGGATTGGATTGTCAGACGGGGCATCGAAAAGATCCCCGCTGGAGTGCCGTTTGAGCGAGCTTCCTTTGTTGAGCCTCTCAACACTTGCCTGAAGGGAGTGGTGCAAACTGACCCCCAGCCCGATGACCTGGTGGTAATCCTGGGCCAGGGGCCAATCGGCCTTTTATTTACAATGCTGGTACAACGGATAGGTGCAACCATGATCACCACCGACACTATGGCATTTCGCCGCGAAAAATCCCTGCGGTTCGGGGCGGCACACGCAGCCGACCCCCGTGATCCGGAACTGAAACAGCGCATTTTTGAGATGACGGACGGGCGCGGTGCCGATATAGTAATCGTGGCGGCATCCGCTCCCGGCATCGTGGAGCAGGCTGTCAGCTATACGCGTCCAGGAGCGCGTATTCTGTTATTTGCACAAACGTCACATCAAGAACGCATCGAACTATCGGGAGCGGACATCTGTATGGGAGAGAGGGTGTTATTCGGATCCTACAGCGCCTCAGTCGATCTACAGAAAGAGTCAGCCGATCTAGTCTTCAGTGGCGTTTTACCCGTTGGGGAATTGATTTCCCATCGCTTTGCTCTCAACGAGATCCGGGCGGGTATCGAACTAGCGTTGCATCCGGAGCCTAAATCGTTGAAAATCATAGTT
>JBBQUE010000674.1:0-2773 GCA_038212805.1 Bryobacterales bacterium
CGAGCGCGGCTTCCGGGCGATGCAGGTCGGATACGTCGGCCGCGGCATGGATCACGAATGGGTATTCGCCGGACGGAAACGGGAACGTCCGGACGTCGCCCAGATGCATCTGGATGGCTGGATGATGGACCGGGTTGCGCGAGAGGACGGTTACGCGAGCGCCGTGGGCTGTTATGGCTTCGAGCAAACCGCGGCCGATGAAGCCGGTGCCGCCTGTAATGAAAACCCTTTGGCCGCGCAATTCCTCCCACTGGCTGAGTTCGGCGTCCACGGTCTAGAGCGTCTTCAAGGGGGACCGCGCGAACTCGTGGAAGGCTTCGACCACGTAGTCCAGCATCGGTGCCGTCAGGCCTGGGTACAATCCAATCCAGAACACGTTGCGCATCACGAAGTCGGTGCGGGCCAAGTCGCCCACCACGCGGAACTGAACATCCTTGTAGGCGGGCTGGCGGATCAGATTCCCGCCGAACAGCAAGCGTGTGGCGATGCGGCGCGAATCCAGGAACGCGATCAACTGCTCGCGGCGGAACGGCGCATCTTCTCTCACGGCGATCGGGAAGCCGAACCAGCTGGGGTCGGAATGCGGGGTCTTCTCGGGCAGAATCAGGCAATCTTCCAGAGGTTGCAGGCCTTTGTGCAGGTGGTCGAAATTGCGGCGGCGGGATGCGATGAAGCCGTTCAGTTTGTCCAGTTGCGCCACGCCCACCGCAGCCTGCATGTCGGTTAGTTTCAGATTGTAGCCGATGTGCGAATAGGTGTACTTGTGATCATAGCCGCAGGGTAAGTCGCCCAGTTGCCACTCGAAGCGCTTGCCACAGGTGTTATCCTTGCCTGGATCGCACCAGCAATCGCGGCCCCAATCGCGGAACGATTCCAGCAGCGTTTTGAGCAGCGGCGTATTCGTCAGCACCGCGCCGCCCTCGCCCATGGTGATGTGGTGCGCGGGATAAAAACTGACGCTGGCCAAGTCGCCAAACGTGCCCACCAGTTGGCCCCGGTAAGTTGCGCCCACCGCGTCGCAGCAGTCCTCCACCAGCCAGAGCTTGTGTTGCTTCACGAACGCCGTGACGGCGTCGAGATCGAAGGGGTTGCCCAGCGTGTGCGCGATCATCACCGCGCGGGTCTTCGGGGAGAGGGCGGCTTCGAGGGCTGCCGGGTCCACGTTGTAAGTGGGGATTTGGATATCCACGAATACTGGCGTCAGGCCGTTTTGAATGATGGGGTTGACCGTTGTTGGAAATCCGGCCGCCACCGTGATTACCTCGTCGCCGGGCTTCAGGCGCCGCTCGCCGAGCTTCGGGGAGGTCAGACAACTGAGCGCCACCAGATTAGCGGATGAGCCCGAATTCACCAGGCTCGCGCTCCGTAAGCCGTACAACCGGGCGAAGCGCTTTTCGAATTCCAGGGCGAAGCGTCCGGTCGTGAGCCAGAAGTCGAGCGACGAATCCACCAGTTTGGCGATCTCGGCGGCATCAAAGACCCGGCCCGAAACGGGGACCGGCGATTCACCGGGAATGAAGCTCTTTTCGGGGAACTGTTCCTTCCAGAATTCGGCTGTCAGCGCCAGGATTTGGGCGCGGAGGGCGTCTGCTTTTTCACTCACCGCGTAAGAACTCCTTGTACCATTCCACCGTTCGCGCCAGACCTTCTTCCAGCGTGAACAGCGGTTGCCATCCCAGCATGTTTTTTGCCTTTGCGGCGCTCAGGTATTGATGCCGGATCTCGTTCGAGGCCTGGTTCAGCACCTGCGGATTCAGGGGCGATGCCAGAATGGCCGTTAGCTGAGCCACCAGATCCAGGACTGTGATCTGAATTTCATTCGAGAAATTAAAGGCGTGGCCTGCCAGCGTGGGGTCGGCCGCCATTTTTTCGGCCAGCAGCATGTAGGCCGCGGCGCCATCTTCTACATAAAAATAGTCGCGAATGAACTGACCGTCGGAACGGATCACGGGACATTCGCCGTTAAGCAGCGAACGGATGGTGCCGGGCACAATCCGGTTCCAGTTGAGGTCGCCGCCGCCGTAAAAATTACCGCAACGGGTGACGCTCACGGGCAGGGCATAGGAATGGGCATAAGCCTGGGCGATCAAGTCCGCGCACGATTTTGAGACGTCGTAAGGATGCCGCCCTTCGAGCGGGGCGCTTTCGTCATAGGGCAGGATTTCCTGATCGCCATAGGCCTTGTCGGACGAGGCCACTACGATCTGTTTCACGCCCGGGCTGCGGCGCGCAGCTTCGAGCAGGGCCCAGGTTCCCTGGATGTTACTTTCAAACGTGGAGACCGGGTTACGGTTGGCGATGCCGACGATGGTTTGGGCCGCCAAATGGAAAACCGTGTCGATTTCATACTCGCCCAGGCAGCGTTCAAGCAAAGCCTGATCGCGTACGTCGCCGCGTACTACCCGAACCGCATCCAGCGTTCCTGAGCGCACCAGTTCTGATTGCGGCACCCAATCCCGCACCAGGCAGACCACTTCGGTGCCCTCGGCTAGCAAACGTTTCACCAGCCAACTGCCCACCAACCCGGTGGCTCCGGTGACAAATGTGGGGCGGCTTTTCCAAAACGAAGTCATTTACCAGGTCTTCCAAGGCGCCTGGCCGCCGGCCCATAATTCGTTCAGGTATTTATATTCCCGGTAGGTATCCATGGCGAAGAAAAAGCCGGAATGGCGATAGGCCGCCAACTGTCCTTCCTGCGTCAGGCGTTCCAGCGGTTCCCGCTCAAAGATGCAATCGTCGCCCGAAATATAATCGAACACCTTGCGGTTCAGGA
>JBBQUE010000675.1:0-2772 GCA_038212805.1 Bryobacterales bacterium
GCCGACCGGTAATTGCTCAGCGCGTTCATGTCGGCCAGTTTCTGCGTCAACGTGGCCCGCAGATCGAAGTAGTTGAAGGGCCCAACAATGGACGGAATGGCCGCGCCTGGGAAGGGCGAACTAATCCGCAGACCCAAGGCCCGCAGGTTGCTTTGCTGCACGGTCTCGCGTAATCCTCCATTCAGATTGGGCAGCAACGCGCTGCGCGCCACCCGGGTTTGGCCATCGGCTTGGCGTATGGCGGCGTTCACACCTACCGTGCCCAGGTTGTATTCCAAGCCGCGCGCCACGGCCTCGCGCAGCGGCAACGTTCCCGAAAACGGCTGGTCGGATCGCGCGCTGCCCTGGTACGGGCCCTGCACCTGGACCGTGGTGTTTAATGTGTTCACGCTACTGGTTGTTCCCGGCACGGCGGTCTGCGTTACATTCACTGAGCCACCCTGGGACGGCCGCCCCGACAACGGGATCTGCTGCGCGTTCGCCTGGCAGGCACAAAATAACGCGCTAAGAAAAATGAAAGTCCTCATAGTGATATTCATCCGATTTGCTTGCGGAAACGCCAAACGCTGATAGAAAGTAGAACTACGGTAAACAAAGCCAGCGCCAGAAAATTGGGCCACAGCGAGTCCATCCCGGCCCCGCGCAAAAGCACCGAGCGGGTGATGATTCCGAAGTGGCGGATGGGGTTCAAAAGCGTAATCGGCTGCAGCCAATGCGGCATGGCCTCCACCGGCGTGAGCGCGCCTGAAAGCGACGCCAGCGGAGGATTCACGAAAAAGCTCATCAACTGAGCCTGCTGCCCGGTCTTGGTGACGGTGGCGATAAACGTTCCGATGCCAATGCCCGAAAGCAGGCACAGCGCCGCCCCCGCCAGCACCAGCAGCAGGTTGCCGCGCATGGGGACGTCGAAGACAAAGCGCAGCATGGCGATGGCAAAGAACACCACTACCAGCAGCAGTAGAAAGATAGGCACGATCTTGGATATCACAATCTCAGAAGTGCCGGCCGGCGTCATCAGCAGTTGTTCCACTGTTCCGGCCTGGCGCTCCTTGATCATGGCGGTGGAGGCTACCAGGGACCCGTTCAGAATCAGCAGGACTCCGAATGTACCCGTGGCAATGAACCAGGTACCCACCAATCCTGGATTGAAGAGGAAGGCAGGTGTGAGCGAGATCTGCTCGCGCTGGCCCGCGGTGGCAAAACTGGCGCGCACCTTGCCGCTGGTGAACAGGCTCCGGTTGTAACTGGCGATGATGCCTTCGGCGTACGCCTGGCCCACCGTCGCCGTATTGGCGTTCACCGCGTTCAACAGCACCTGGACCGTGGCCTGGTGGCCCCGTTGCAGGTTGCGCGTGTAATCGTAGGGAATCACCAGTGCCGCGTCCAGATCGCCGCGGGTCAAGGCCGCGCTGAGTTCGTTCACCGAAAGATACGTCTGGGCCAGCCGGAAGCTTTTGCTCTCCGTCATGGTGGCGGCCAGTTCGCGGCTCTCCGTGGTCTGGCTGAAATCCACGATGCCCATGCGCAGGTGCGAGACCGTGGCATCAAGCGCAAAGCCAAAGAGCAGCATCTGCAGAATGGGCGGAACTATCAATGAGATGGCCAGGGAACGATCCCGCCGGATCTGCTGGAATTCCTTGCGGATCAGCGCATACAACCGTTGGATAAAGCCGCTTTCAATCTTCATGGGATTAGGTCTTCAACTGCATCCGCCGCATGCCGCGCCATGCCAACACATAAAACACCGCGCCGATCACGCCGATGATCAGCACCCGCGACCACATGGCGGGCCAGCCGCCGCCCTGCAGCAACGCATCCCGCACCACCTCCACGTAATAGCGCGCCCACACCAGGGCCGAGATCCAGCGCAGGCCGGGAGGGATATTCTCCACCGGGAAGATCAGGCCTGAGAGCAGGAACGCCAAAACGAAGCCACCCAACGAAACCGCCTGAATCGCGGCCGCCTGGTTAGGGATGCGAGACCCGATCAGGGTTCCAAACGTGGCCACGCAGAACGCATAAAGAATGCTGGCGGCGATGAACGGCGTGGGGTCGCCCGCGAAATGCAGTCCGAAATAGGTCAATAACAAGATCAACATCAAACAAGCTTCGCCCAGCGCGATCAACATGAACGCGAAGATCTTGCCCAACAGGAATTCATGTACGGAGATGCTGCTGACGTAAACCTGCAGGATGGTTTTCTGCTGCCCTTCCTTGGCCATGGCGAGCGCGGCCAGCAACGGCGGGAACATCGACATGCCCAGCACGAAGATGCCGGGACCATAGAACTGTTTCGAAATGCGGCCCGGATTGAACCACAGCCGGATATCGGCCGCGACCGGTTGCGATGCCGCTGCGCCGGAGTGGGCCTGCACAAAGGCACGCGAGATCTGGCCCGCGTAACCCCGCACAATCCGTGCCGTATTGGCATCGGTGGCGTCCACCAGAAGTTGCACGTGGGCGGCTTGGCCACGCGCCACGGCCCGCCCGAAGTCCCGCGGAATAATCAGCGCGGCCCGTGCGGTGTTGCTGGTTAAAGCTTCTTCCGGCGTGCGCTGCACCGGCCACGCGACCACGTGAAAGCTGATGGACGACCGGAATGCGTCAATGTATTCACGGGATGTGGATGAGGAATCCAGATCCTGCACCACCATGGGCAGATTATTCACCGTGAGCGAAAGCGCCGTGCCCAGCAGCATGAGTAACAATACCGGCAGCACCAGCGCCAGCGTCAATGCCAGCGGGTCCCGGATGATCTGGGTAAGCTCCTTG
>JBBQUE010000676.1:0-2772 GCA_038212805.1 Bryobacterales bacterium
TACCTCCAAGGTGGCGCTACCGGGTAGCCCCGGCGATGTCGAAGGAGTTCTTCCACGAACACTTCCAGGGACGCAGCCTCCGCAATAGCCTGACATACTACCTGGCGGCTTTGTTTTTCAACGCGTTTCCGCTACCGCAGCGGGAGGCCGGGGCACTTGAAACCATGCGCTACATGGGCGAACTGGTGAACGGCCGCTGGTGCCTGGTGGTTTTTCCGGAGGGCAAGATGACCTCCACCGGTGCCGTGGCTCCCTTCCAGCCGGGCATCGGGATGCTGGGCGCGAAACTGGATGTGCCGGTGGTTCCCGTCCGGCTGACCGGATTGGACCAAGTGCTTCACCGGACGTGGAAAATGGCTCGTCCGGGACGCGTCAAGGTAGCTTTTGGCAAGCCTCTCCGCTTATATGGCGAGGACTACCTGGCACTGGCGAAGACGGTCGAGAAAGCGGCACGGGAGCTTTAACTACGCCGAAAACTAACTCTGGGTCGCGGTTCCGAACTCGAACGTGAAGCCCGGGATCTGTAGAATGGCCCCGTTATCCAGCGCGATGATGGTGCCGTTCTCTTCCACTATCAGATCCACTACCGTGCGGCCCAGGAGTTGCTTCCGCAGCAGGCGGTTCATTTCGGGGAAATGCTCGAAAGACGAACTGTTCAGCTCCTGGTCCATTCAATACTCCTACTGATGAGTATCGGCACCTGACATTATTCTCTGAGAGTTCCTCCAAAAAAGGGCGATGGGCGGGGAAATCATGTTGCAGGCGGATGAAAACGGTATTCATGCGCCTGCATGTTTACACGCGGTCCATGGAAGACCACTCCCTCCGTTTCCAGACGGATCCTTTGTTCCAGGCCCGCCTCGCCGGGCAGCCGGATCCGGCCGCCCGCACCCAGCACACGATGCCATGGGAGACCGATCGCGTTGCGAAGGGCCCATGCCACTTGCCGCCCCCGGCCAGGGTATCCGGCAGCCTTGGCGACCGCGCCATAGGTAGAAACCTTACCCCGAGGAATCCCCGCAACTACTACTCGCAACTCCGCCAGCACAAGTTACACGGCTACGGGAAACGCTGGATCCGCCTTCACTTCCTCAATCTGAGTGGTATGCCTGGCACAGTGGCCGCCCAGCAGGAGCAACCATTGATAGCAGTCCAGGTCTCCGAACAAAGCGTGGGGGAAGGCACGGCATCGGAGGTCGCCATCGGTTTGGGTTGCGAACTCCAACGTGTTTTGCCGGGTTCGTTCAAATTCCGCGATCAGTTCCACGGGGTCCGGCCAAGTACCTTTAGGCACAACAGGTTCAGGGGCGGGAAAGCGGGTCTTGCGGTCGGGCAGATCAAGAATCAACGCGTCCTTCTCCGCCAACAGAGCGGTTCTCTCCGGCTCCGGAGGCCGCGTCAGCATCTTCTGAATCGTCCGCAGAATCCGGCTTTCCACCAGCACCACGTGCTCCACGATCTCGGAGGGGGACCATTGATCCGCGGCTGCGCGAAAATTCCATTGGGGATGGGTGAGCGAACCCACGGAATTCAGCAGGCCGGTCCGGCTGGTGCCGAGATGGTCGATCACTTGTTGGCGTTCAGTTGCGTCCATGCACAGACTCCTTTAAGCGGATGCCGGGGATTTGCTCTTCCACGAAAGAGAATGACAGGGTGCCCGCCGCGTCGCTCTCCATTTCAACCAATTCCTCGCCGTCCACCTCGATATCATACTTGGTCCGCGGCTTACCGCCAATTACGAACATCTGGTCGCCGGTGGCACGGAACCGCGCCGGATCGGAAACCAGCACGACGCTGGCTTTGCCGATCTGCACCGGCGCGGGTTGCTTGCCTGCCGATACCTTCAGGTTCAAGACCGTGATCTGGCCCTGCCGGTAGAGTTGGGCCTGCCCGTCATAAAGCGCAAACCAAATAGCGTCCTCTTCCCAATCCGAACGAAGGCATAGCATGCCGGAGCGTTCGTCATGAAAAATCAGCGGCAGATGGACGTAGGCCAAGCCCGGTTGATAGGGATTAGCCCATAAAAATTCATAGGGCGAGCCGAAGGCCCCGCGCAGCATGAAGCGGTCTTGAATGAGCCAGCCTTGCAGGAACTGGTTTTCCAGGGCATTGCTATCGTAAGCCACCGTACTTAAGCCGGCGGCGCGCGCCAGGGCGGACCGGGTGAGATCAGGTTCGCCCGAACCGTTGAATACCGGAATGCGAAATTCGTTTTCGGCGCTGGCCAGAGGCCCCGGATAATTGCACGAAACTTGAAAGGCGGGTAGCGCTTTGAAATAAGCCGCGGCTTGTGGACGAAGGTCGATGTTCAAGTTATCCCGCACGGCATGAAGCAGTTCCAGCAATGCCTGGAGTTCCGCCCCGGCGTCCAGGTTCATGCCGGAATTGAGTTTAGGGGCTTGCACGGCGGGCCACCATTTGCCTGCGACGTCGCGAAGAACGGTTTCGGTTTGATCCGGATTCAGCTCGGCGATGGCGATCGCGGCCAGGACGCGGGCGCGCTGAGCAACTATCGACCGTTCCCGGGTGGCGGCCAAGGACTGCTGAATTTTCCCGGCTAACGCTTTGGATTGGGCATCGGTGAGCGCATCCTGGCACCAGTCGTATACGATGGCAAGCTGACGGAGATCGGAACCTGCCGGACTGAGGGCCCATTCGACAGCCTTGGTGGCCGACGCTCGATTCCCCGAAACAGCGTAGTGCAGAGCGAAGGCAAACCCAGGCTCGGGCATGGCGGCATTTCCGGCGATCTGAGTCTGGAACTGGAGCCAG
>JBBQUE010000677.1:0-2769 GCA_038212805.1 Bryobacterales bacterium
TCATTTCCAGGTTGAAGGGCATGTTCGGGTCCTTGGCCTGCAGGCTCTCCACCATGCCTTTGAGGTCGAGGAGCCCATCGCCCAGGGGGACTTCAGAGAGCAGAAACCCGTCGTCGTAGACTTGCATTGCCATATCTTTGATATGGCAGGAGATCACGTAGGGGCGCAGGTTGGCCAGCGTTTCCATGGGCATTTCGCAGAGCGCCAGGTTATTGCCAAAGTCGAAGTGGACCCCCACCCATTCGCTGCTGACGCGCTTCAGCCAGGCGGCCTGTTCAGCGGAGCGCCAGCCTTTGTGGTTCTCAATTCCTAGCTTGATTTTGTGTTTGCGGAGCAGCGGTTCAACCAGGGCGATGGTCTTCTGGTGCTGTTCAAAATCCTTTTTGAAGGCTGCGAGCGTGGGATAGATTTCGTAGCGGCGGCCGGTCATGGCGGTGTGAAGCCCCATCACGCCGGCTTCGTGGGCTGCGTTTAACGCGGTTTCGAAAGCAGGTACGTCGCCGGGGTCGCGCGGCAGGCGGAAGTCCAGAATCAGGCGCATGCCATAGGCTTCCGTCTTCTTGCGCAACGCGCGGGCGGCATCCAGATCTTTGGGATCGATGCGCGATTCCACGACTCCCAGCCCAAGCGAGTGGCAATGCTCGACAAAATCGAATGGCTTCGTTTTGGAGCGGATGGGGAAGCCGGCCGGAGCGCCGCCCAGGTTGCGGAGCGTGGGCGTTTGTGACAATTCAGGTAACGCGGCAGCCGCGATCAGCAAGTTGCGTCTGGTCATGGTTTCCCCGCAAGCGTAAGTGCGTATAACGTATCGCCCGCGCCCACGATGATGTATTGCCGGCCGTCCAGCATCCAAGTGGAGGGGCCGTTGGCTACTGGCGCGGTCAGGCGCTGGTGCCACAGCATCTTGCCGGTCTCCGGATCGAAACCTGCCAAGTTGTTGGAATCGCCAGTAAATAGCAAGTGGCCGGAAGTGGTGAGGATTCCGCCGGACATAGCTCCGGCGAAGCTCTGCTGGGGGTGTTCGTGCTTCCAGCGGATCGTGCCGGTGCGGACATCCAGGGCGAGCAGGGCGGACTTGCCGTCAAAGGTGGGACCGCCTCCACCGCCGTAGCCTTCCGGAGTATCCGAGGTGTCGTACAGATAGGCAATGCCGTAACCCAACGTGACGTTGAGATAAAACAATTGGGTTTGTGGTGAGTAACTTGGCGGCGGCCAATTCGTTGCGCCAAACGCTGGCATGTCAATCATGGACCCATCCACCTTCGGCTCCTTGGCAGGATCGGGGATGGGCTGGCCCTTGGCGTCCACGCCTTTGGCCCAATTGCCGGTGCCGGCGAAGGGCTTCGAGACCAGGTTCTTTCCGTTGGTGCGATCCAGCACGAAGAACCATCCGGCGCGCGCACCCTGGGCCAGGAGCTTGCGCTTCTGCCCGTTGATCTCCAAGTCAAACAGCACCGGGGTTTCCACGTTATCCCAGTCGTGCGTATCATGCGGGGAGGCCTGGAAGTACCAGACCAACTTACCGGTGTCGGGGTTGAGAGCAACTATGGAGGCAGTCCATAAGTTGGCCCCGGCGCGGCTCTGTCCGGCGAATACGGGGTTGGCATTTCCGGTGCCCCAGTAGAGCAGATTCAGCTCCGGATCGTAAGTGCCGGGCATCCACGTCATGCCGCCGCCGTGGTCCATTGCGCCTTTGTTGGGCCATGTTTCGGAGCCGGGGTCGCCCGCCTTTTCAGGAGCACTCCACCAGCGCCATTGCAGGTCTCCGGTTTCCGGGTCGCGCGCTTCGAGGAAGCCGCGGACATCCATGGCGTCGCCACCCACCCCGACCAGCACGTGATTTTTGACAATCATGGGCGCCATGGTGGTGAAGTATTGCAGCTTTTCATCCGCTACCTTCTTGCGCCAACGCTCCTTGCCGTCCTTCTTGTTGAGGGAGATAAACCAGCCGTCGGGCGTAAGGAAGTAGAGCCAGTTCCCATACAGGCCGACGCCGCGCTGGCCGACTAAGTGGCCGCCTTTATCTTCAAAATCGAACTGCCAGATGTGCTCGCCGGTGCGGGCGTTGATGGCGAAGACGTGGTCGGGGATGGTGAAGTACAGGATGCCCTTGTCCAGCAGGGGCGTCGATTTGATGCTGGAATTGCCGACGCCGCGCTGCGGACCGATGCCGGTGATGCGGTACATCCACTCGATCTTCAGGCGGTCGACGTTACCGGAATTGATCTGGTTAAGATCCACGTAGCGGCGGCCGGAGTAATCTCCGTTGTAAGTGGGCCAATCTTGTGCGCTGAGGGCTGCGGTGACACTGAATAAGAGGCTGAGTAACAAAACGAATGGCTTCATTTCACGGTTACCAGGTACGCGGCTAAGTCGTGGATGTTGGCATCCGTGTAACGCGGCAGCAGGGCGCGATGGCCGGCTAGTTTGTCGTCCATCTCCACTTTGACCTGGGAGCGCGGGTAGGATTGGTACTGCCCGGAGGCGTCGTAGAACGAGACGTCGAAATCGTTCATCGTCCGAATGGTCCCGGTGACGGTTTCGCCAGAGGGCGTCGTAATGCGGGCTTGGGGCGGCCCTGGATTCACGGGCCACAGAAAGCGGGCCTGCATCACGGCAGCTTGCGGGAATCTGGTTCCAATCCTGGCCAGATCGCCGGTTACGGAGTGGCAGCCAGCGCACCCACCCGCCCCCTGGAAGAATGCTTCGCCGCGCTTGGCGTCGCCGCTGGTCTTGTTGCGGAGGTCGCCATAGGTACTGCCGTAAGTA
>JBBQUE010000678.1:0-2762 GCA_038212805.1 Bryobacterales bacterium
GGCGGCTGACAACGCGCAAGGCTCGCATCAAGGCCCAGGCGATCGCCGACAGGACGGCCAGACTCACCACCAGCCCGCCGGAAAAGAACGCGCCGGTTTCGAATGCATTTTGATGCAAGCCGGTGGTCAGCGATGCGGCAATACCGCCGATGCCGAGCACGATCAGCGCGCCGGCGGCAATGGAGGCTTTGGAGCGTGAGAGCCGGGCGGCCCAGGTGAGTCCGGCGGAGTGATCCACTTCGCGCCGGAACACCAGATTCGGGCGGATGCGCCGGATGCTCAGCAGAGGCGGCAGCGTGAATAGCAGGGTCGCCAGCAGGCCGATGCCCAGGCCCTGTGCCGCCGTGACCAGGTCCCAATGGAGAGTCGGTTCGAGTTGGAAGAAGCGCGCCAGGAATAGGGGAAACACGCGCTGGATCGCCAGCCCTGCCAGCACTCCCAGCAGCCCTCCCGCTGCACCCAAAGCCAAGGTCTGCATCACGTAAATCCGCAGGATCTGACTGGAACGGGCCCCCAGGCACTTCATGATTGCAATGGAGTCGAGTTTCTGTTGCAGGTGGGCGTGCATCGCGCTGGCCACACCCAGCGCGCCAATAATCAGGGTGATCAAGCTGACCAGGCTCAGAAACGTGGTGGCCCGATCCAGGCCCTGAGTAATTACGGGATGGGTTTCGCGATAATCCGCAATCAGCGCTTCCGGAAACGCGTTCTTGAGAGCGGTGCGGACGTCGGCGATCGACGGCGAATCAGGCGTCAACTTGAAGAGATACCGCTCGGCGGCGCGACTGCCGGGCAGCATTAATCCGGTGCGGTCCAGGCCCGCGCGAGTCATTAACACGCGCGGCCCAACGTTCAAGCTGCCCAGCATGCGGTCCGGCTCAAACGCCACGCGGCCCGCGATACGGAAAGGAATGCCGCCCAGCCGAACCGTGTCACCCGGCTTGAGTTTCAAGCGCAGCAGCAGATCGTCGGATACAGCCACCGTGTCGGCCGTGAGCACCTCCGATAGCCGGCCCGGAGGGTCCAGCCGGATTTCGCCATAAAACGGGTAGACCTGAGGATCCACCGCTTTTATCGAGACCAACATGGGCGGCTGACCGGGGGCGCCCGAGGATGCCATCGAGAGCGTCTCAGTAATTCAGGTGCGCACGACGCGCTGGAGCGAAAGCCGATCCAGCGCCGACTGCTGCTGCGGCGTGGGCAACGTGAATACACGCAGCGAGAGATCCGCGGCCATGAGCGTGCGCGCTTGATCGAGGAGCATCTGATGAAAGGCGCGGCTGAACCCGCGAACCCCCGTGAGCGAGCCGACTCCTACCGCGACGGCAAGCACGACAAACAGGAACTTAACAGAGGAGGCGCGCGCCTCACGCCAGGCGATTTTCCAGGCGGTGCGGGTGTTGAATGCCACGCTACTGCTTTTTCCGAATCTCTTCCATTCGCTTCTTCAAGTATTCCTGGTATTCCTTCTGCAGAGCGGGATCCTTGGGCGAGCTGTATATCTCGCTCGATTTATACTTGCCTTCGTCGAATTTCTTGCGTGTCCACTCATCGTGTATATGGAGTCTGTCGGCATTGTCCAGAATCTCTTGCATGAATTGCGGAGGAATGAAATAGAGACCTTCCCTATCTCCAAAAACAACATCACCCGGCAGCACTGTCACGTCGCCGATTTTCACGGGAATGTTGACGCCGGTCAGCATCACGTCCGAAATTGGGGTGGGGTGCGCATGCCGGAAATATGCGGGCATGTCCATTTCGGCTATGCCTTGCAGATCCCGGATAGCACCATCCACCACCAGTCCGCCCGTCTTGGTGGTTTTCATGATGTAGTAGAACAAATTATCGCCCACAATCGTGCCGCCTTCGGCCTTACCGAAGAGATCGACTACCAGGACATCGCCGGGCTGCAACATATCGAGCGCGACCTGGTTATTCAGGCGATTGATGCCTTTGGCCTTGGCTTGGGTGTTCAGGTAAGTATCCATGTCGGGACGGGTGGGCATGAATTGCACGGTGAACGCCCGCCCGACAAGTGTCTTTCCGGGATGCAACACCTGAAAGCCATCCGCGTACTGATTGCGATAGCGTTTGCCCGGCAGGATTGTCCAGACCTCTTCGGCGGACATTTCGCGGGCCCGGTTGATCAGCGCATCCGGAACCTTGGGGCGGCCATCCGGAAACCGCTCAAAAGGGTTTTGGGACGTTAGCTCCGTGAGTTGTTCTTTAGTTAATGTGAACAACTGCCCCTGGGCTGGAAAGGCCGCGAGGCATAAGGCCGCCACCAGACTAATCCGAATCATCTTTTCATTTCCTCCTTATTAAAACTCTGTGACGGGCTATTTTACCGCAATTGCGGATTCCACTTGCTCACGTGGTTGTGCTTCGCCGGCCGGGACAACGAGGAATCTACAGATGCGGCGAAGGCCGAGAGGACGGTCAAAATTCAGATCAAAAGCCGCGCGCGCATTCCGACCGGTTTCATGGATCGGGGACCGATCCACTATAAGTTGGTTCAGCAGGGCGATGAGATCTTTGGCTTCGCCTGGATCAAACTGCCATCCACAGCGATAGCTGACGATATGTCTCGCCGGCGTCGCTTCTTTCGGCCCAATGTACAGGAGCGGCCGGCCTGAAGCCAGGATGCCATACGTCTTACTGGGCACGATGCATCCCAGCGTTTGCGGTAACTGGGTGACCAGCCCCAAGTGGCCTTCGGCCAGGCTTGCGCCTAATAGGAGGCGATCCGAGTAGGGGCGGAA
>JBBQUE010000679.1:0-2761 GCA_038212805.1 Bryobacterales bacterium
GTAGTCGCCTTGGCCCGCATCTTCAGAGAACCGCGCCCGCGCGTGAAGAAATCCAAAATGCCCGCGCGCCCTAAAATGAATCCGCCAGTCGGGAAGTCGGGCCCTTGCACCACTTCCATGATCTTGCTCAGGGGCGTGTTCGGATCGTTTACCAGCATCACAGTGGCATCGATGATCTCGCGCAGATTATGCGGCGGGATATTGGTTGCCATACCCACCGCGATGCCCGAAGATCCATTGATTAACAGATTTGGTACGCGTGTCGGAAGAACCTCAGGCTCCTCGCGCCGGTCGTCGAAGTTGCGCTTGAAATCGACCGTTTCTTTGTCGAGATCTTCCAGCAGCGCGGTATCGATCCGGGCCAAACGGGCCTCGGTATATCGGTATGCCGCAGGCGGATCCCCATCCACCGATCCAAAATTTCCCTGCCCGTCGATCAGCGGATAGCGCAGTGAAAACGTCTGCGCCATGCGGACCAGCGCATCGTACACTGCCGTATCGCCGTGCGGATGATAATTCCCCAGCACCTCACCCACAATGCCGGCGCACTTGCGCGTGGCCCGGTTGTGCACCAACCCCATCTCGCTCATGGCGAACAGGATCCGGCGATGCACCGGCTTCAGCCCATCGCGGACGTCGGGCAGCGCTCGGCCAATGATCACGCTCATGGCGTAGTCCAGATACGACCGCCGCATCTCGTCTTCAATATTGAGCGGGATCAGGTTCTTAGTTCCCTCCCCCGGCGGAGGCGGAAGCAGGGGCGGCTGGGGAGGGGGCGGCGGATTTAAGGGACCCTGCGGATCGACGGGATTTGCCAAATGCTAACTCCTAGAAAATAAGCGGATTACCGGGCTGTCTTTTAATCTTCATTTTAGCATTATGAGGGAAAAAGCTCCAGTATCCGGCGTCGCGGGCTCGTCGCCTTCTCGTCCTCCCAAACGACATCTGCCTTAACGCCGCATATCACTTCAAATAGAGGTCCGCGAACTGCTCTAGCTCCTTCAAATTTAAATCCGAAATCGCCCAGTACGTCATCCCCGCTTTGGTACGTTTTACTGAGTAGTAGCCGTGCCGCGCGAACGTGAAGTCCCCCGCCTGCGAGGAAGGCCACGTGAACAGATTGATCACATGCTGCCGACGGCGAAACACCAGTGCCGCCACCGGACGCTCCCCCACATAATCCACGCGCCCCCCTTGCAGGGGAAAACCTTCACTGGCGAGATCTTTCACATTGGGTGAGAAATCGAGTTTCCCGGCAAACCAAGGCTTCACCGTATGGCGATCCGATGACGGGACATCCAGCAAATGGGTGCCCATCAGCGAACGCATGTGTCCCGAAAAAACCGCCTCCGCGACCACCTGATTTTCGCTCTGGCGAGACATCCAAAGCGCCACGTTAGCGGAAAACGAAAGCCCTATGACAACGCAAGCGGCCACCGCCATCCACCTCCATGTCGTCGCCTGGCTTGGCCGCGCCACCTTCGAAACCACCTGGCTTTCTGACTGCAGGCCGGTCAGGATTTTCTTTCGCAGCGAATCCGGAGCCCGGAAGTAAGTTACTTGCTCACGAATTTCCGCCGAAAATTCTCCCAGCCTGCGATATTCTGAACTGCACGAAGGACAGGTTTCAAAATGATCCAGAATTCTAGCCTTCTGATTTGGGTCCAGTTCGCCGTCTAACAAAGCTTCCAGCATGGGTTCCACCGAGGCGCAAGTCACTTGTGCCCGTCCTTACCCGTCATGCAATCCTGCAGCAGCTTGCGCGCACGCGACAGCCGCGACGCGCCCTGTGTGTTTTAACTGCCGTCGCAAGCACGCAGCAGCTTGCGCGCACGCGACAGCCGCGACATCACGGTCCCTATGGGGATCGCGGCGATATCCGCAATTTCCTTGTACGCCAACTCCTCCAATTCTCGCAGCACCAGCACTACGCGGTATTCGGCGGGAATGGATTCCATGCATCCCCGTAACGACCCGATTCCGCTGTTCCGCAGCATCTCCTGTTCAGGATTCACAAGTCCGGGACCGGCACCGTGGGTGCGTTCGTCAAACACCACCGGCTCCCCCCGTTGCCCGGCCCGCCACGTTAGGCAGGTATTGCGGACGATGGCGAGCACCCAAGCCCGTCCATTTTCGCCCGTGAACGTATCGAAATAACGGTACGCCCGCAAGTAGGCTTCCTGAACGATATCTTCCGCATCGGGACCATTCCGCGTCAGCCATCGTGCCAGGTTGTACGATGCATCCAGATGCGGAACAATCATCCGCTCAAAGAGAACCGCTTTGCCGTTTTCGGTCGCCACTCGCATCCATGGTCGCTCATTTAAACCTCCCAGTCCGGCTATGGACGTTTTACGGCAATCACGGCGTTTGCCTGGGAGCTGAAAGATCCGGTTTGCGCCACCACAACCACATCGCCATCCGCGACGGAGTCCGGCACTTTCACGTTCAACTGATACAGTCCGGAAGAGGAGAGTCCGGCGAACGCCACGGTCGCGGAGACGCCACCCATGATCACGGACGGCAACGTTGCCGCCGCTAAGGGCGACGTCACAACCAGCCCGTCCGATGGCGTGGCCGTGGGTCCGAATCCGGTTCCATAAAGAATGATCGTTTCACCCGGACGGGCCGGCGTGCTGACTCCCGGATATAAAGTGAGAGGACCTATCAGCGAAGTGCCGTCCGCGTGCAAAGCGGCGATGCTTCTGCCGTCTTTCAACGTGAAAAACGCGGGGGAGACAGGCTGTAATTGGGCCACTAT
>JBBQUE010000680.1:0-2758 GCA_038212805.1 Bryobacterales bacterium
CACCGTCGCGCAGCCCAATACCTCCGCCAGCATCGCGCTTACTTTCCCGCCGGCATCACGATACTCTGCTCAACCGTATGGCCAGCCCCATCTTCGGCCATCAACTTATACTCGGTCGGCTTCCCGGGATGAACCTCCAGGCATCGGCTTAAGGAGGGCTTTATATCCTCCACATGCGGCACAATCCGCACCGTTTTCGCATTCGCCACACCGTAGCAGATCAGGCGTCCGGTCCCGTAGAAGCTGAGAATTTTCAGCTTTTCGCCGCCCGTCAGACGAACCACTTCCGCCGCCCGGCGCGCTTCTTGCTCGCGGGCCTCCTGGGCAACGCGGGTTGAATCTTCATGCCGCGACCAGACCGTCCACCCCGCGTAACCCAGGGCAATCACTACCAGCAACCATGTGTATGGCAACAATCGCCGCAGTTTCTCCACGTCCATGCCTGATTATCCTTTGAACGGCATTTGACTGCTGCTCCACCTTTGGCATCCAGCCGCCAGATAGAACCCAGGGGTGGTCAGGAAATACCTGTACCATCGACGTCACCGCCGGGGGCAAGTCAAGCATACGATACGCTGAATGTATCCGTCCGCCACACCGGGAAACAGAGCAAATAGGCCTACAACCAATGAGCGAAAACTATGGAAACGACTATTACGGCTGGCTAATGTCCACGGCCCAGGCCGTGCTGGAAGGGCGTGAGTTCGACCGCGCGCAGGTAGCGGAGGAGTTGCTGGACATCGGCAAAAGTGAAAAGCGGGGAATCGTCAGCCACCTGCGCGTGATTATGCTGCACCTGCTGAAGATCCGGTACCAGCCGGACATGCATAGCCACAGCCGCAGTTGGGCCGCCAGCATTCGAAATTCCAGACACGCTCTGTTGGAAGAATTCGAGGACAGCCCCAGCCTGGCGGCACAAGCGAACGCGCTAATGCTTCGCGCTTACCCTACCGCACGCTCTAACGCGGAGGCCGAAACCGGCTTGCCGCTGGATACGTTCCCCAAAGCCTTCCCCTTCAGCGTGGAAGACGTGATCGGGGACGAATGAGGGCGATCGGCGGCCGCCTGGGCATCACTTCTATTCGGCGAACTTGATGGATTCCACTTTAATGGTGTCGCCATCCATGGAGCCTGACACGGTAGCCTTCAAATCCTTTTCCTTCTTCGCGGCTTTCAGGGCGTCTAGCGCCTGGACGTTGCCGGTTTCGTCGAATTTCACGAATTTGCCGTCCGCCGTCACCAAACCGTAGCCGCTCTTCGAGCAACTGAGCGCGCACTTCCGGGTATGGCCAGCCAAGTCTTTACCCTTGCAGGCGACATCCACCACGGTGCCCGACCACTGTTCGGCAAACGCAGCCACGGAGATCAGCGAAAACATAAAAAGAGCTTTCTTCATGGCTTCATCTTGCCATAGAATCCCGGAGAAGTTTAAGGTGCTTGGTAAACTGTAGTTATGCTTCCGCTTGCTTGCGGGGAGCGGTCTGTTTATACTATCTTTTTTCACGGTGATTGCCGTAATGATGATGATTCGGGACAATTTCGATCCACTAGCTCCGCAGCGCGAGGCGGCTATGTTCTATGGCCTGTTCCTGCGGGGGCACTCGGCCGAAACCTTGCGGCGGGACATCGACGTGCCCAAGCCCATGCTGGACAAGTGGTTGAAAACGCAGCGCTATGAGACCAATTTCCGGCTCGCGCTGCGGCGTATTTATACCTACCGCAAGCAGGTGTTGGCGATCTTCGATGAGCTGGTAATGAACGAGAAGAATCACCGTCCCCGCGTCCATTAGCCTTTCCTTCAGCCGCATGAGAATCCCAATTTATCAGGTGGATGCCTTTTCGGCCCGGCTGTTCGGCGGCAATCCAGCGGCTGTTTGTCCGCTGGAATCCTGGCTGCCCGATACCGTAATGCAGTCGATTGCGGCTGAGAATAATCTGGCCGAGACCGCTTTTTTCGTCAAATCCGGGGACCGCTATCATCTGCGCTGGTTCACGCCAGCGGTGGAAGTGGACCTGTGCGGCCATGCCACGCTGGCGTCGGCGTTTGTGATCATGACGCGGTTGGCACCCAACGAGTCCGTCGTCCGGTTCGATTCGCAGAGCGGGGAATTGGCCGTCACGCGCGACGGCCACCGGTATTCGCTCGATTTCCCATCCCGCCCGCCGGTTGCGTGCGAAGTGCATCCCAAGCTGGCCGTGGCTTTGGGTGGGCATCCGGCAGAGATCATGGCGGCCCGGGATTATCTGGTGGCGTACGAATCGGAAGAGGAAGTTGAGGCATTAATGCCGGACTTCGCCGCGCTGTCGCAGGTGGACCGGTTCGCGGTGATCGCCACGGCCCCAGGGAAACACTCCGACTTCGTTTCGCGTTTCTTCGCGCCCGCGCAGGGTATTCCGGAGGATCCGGTCACCGGTTCCAGCCATTGCACCTTAACCCCGTATTGGGCCAAGCGCCTGGGCAAATCGCAATTGCATGCGTTCCAGATTTCACCCCGGCGCGGGGAACTGTGGTGCGAGGATCTGGGCGCGCGCGTGAAAATTACAGGCCAAGCGGTCTGTTTCCTGGAAGGCACCATCTTGTTGTAGTCTTATCCTAATGACCACTGGTCGACGCAACATCCTGCGCGCTGCCGCCCACGGTTTTGGCGCGATCGCGCTGGAGCATCTTTTGCAACGCGACTTAGGCGCGGCCACCGCCAGAACCAATCCGCTGGCGGCCAAGCCCGCGCATTTTGGCGGGAAGGCCAAGTCGGTAATC
>JBBQUE010000681.1:0-2751 GCA_038212805.1 Bryobacterales bacterium
CCACGGCGCTCAGGTCCATGCCGGAGCAGAAGTCCGCACCAGCACCGGCCAGCACCACCACGCGCACCTGGGGGTCGGCGGCGCTTTCGTCCAGGGCATGCCGCAGTTCGCGGATGGCGGCCGCGTCCAGGGCGTTGCGCTTCTCCGGCCGGTTCAGCGTGATGCGCGCGATGCCCTGGTCAACCTGGTAGAGAATCAACCTCAATCTCCATGCGCAGTAGCGCCGCGCCGTAAGTCTTGCCCTGTGCGTCGGCCTTGAGGGACAACGTGCCGCCCCCATCCAGGCTCTGATGCAGCAGGAAATTCAGGGCCCCCAGGTTGGGCAATTCGTAACGCTCCACGCCGCCCAGACAGATTCCGGCGAAATGTTTCTTCACCCGTTCGGCCGTCACGTGGGCGGCCAGGATGGGATAGTATTCCGGCTTCAGCGCGATCAGGCCCACGTTGGCGGTGTCGCCTTTATCGCCGGAGCGCGCATGTGCGATGGATCTGAGTTGAATTTTCATGCCGTGGTCACCAGGGTAACGCGGGGTTGCACGCAAGTCTTCGGAATCAGGGCTGGCCAGTAGGCCACGATCTCTTCCACCTTGGGGCGGCCGCTGCCAAGGCCTGTTACGGAGGGTGGACCGTTCAACGCCAGCGGGGCCAGTTCTTTGGTGAACCGCTCCACGGCGGCCTTGTCCGGCCCGCGCACGCCGACGCGCAGCGCCACTTCCGCCAGGTCCGCTGAGGGTTCACCCGCCAGGGGACCGTGACACGCATTGGCACCCAGGAATTCACTGCGGATGGCGTCGAAACGCAGCCCCAGGCGATCCAGCCTTTGCCGCAGGATGCTGTCCGCGGTCTGCGCCTTGCGGTAGGCATCGGGCCACGAATACGCCATCATCCCGATGGCCTTGAAGCCGGCGGTGTAGCTGATGGAAACTTTATAAAACGGCGTGGCGGATTTACCTTTGATGCCGGAAAAACGCACGCGGTTGGGACCATCGGCGCTCAGGTGGATGGTGGTGAAATCGGCCACGCAGTCGGGCGTGATGTAGGCATGCGGGTCGCCCAGTTCATAGAGCAATTGTTCCTGCACGGATTCCACCGTCACGCGCCCGCCGGTGCCGGCATGCTTGGTGACCACGAACGTGCCATCGGGCTGGGCTTCCACGATGGGGTAACCGATGTCCGCAAAATCGGGAATGGATTCCCAGTCCACCTGGCAGTTGCCGCCGGTACACTGGGCGCCGCACTCCACCGTGTGGCCCGCGATGGTGCCGGCCGCGATCCGGTCCCAGTCGTCCAAAGCCCAACCGAATTCATGAATCATGGGGCCCAGCACCAGCCCGGTGTCGGTGCAGCGGCCGGTGATCACAAACTGCGCGCCTTGGTCCAGGGCCTGGGCGATGGGGGCCGCGCCGAAGTACACGTTGGCGCTTTGCACGAAGGGCCGGATCTTTTCGAGCGGCTCGCCCGTTTCCATATGCTTCAGCGCCACGCCTTGGTCCAGCAGGGTGTCAAGCTGTTCCAGAATGTCGTCGCCGGCCACCACCGCCAGGGAAATTCCGGGCGTGCCCAGGGCGCGCGCCACAGCTTCACGGCAGGCTTCCGGATTCACGCCGCCCGCGTTGGCCACTACCTTGATCTTCTTTTCAACGATGTCGCGCGCGCCCCGCGCCACCATGTCCACGAAGTCGCGCGCGTAGCCTAGTTTCGGATCGCGGGCGCGCTGCTTTTGCAGGATCGACATGGTGATTTCGGCCAGGTAATCCAGCGTCAGGTAATCGAGCGGACCCCGGCGAATCTGTTCGAGCGGGGCTTCGAGCGAGTCCCCCCAGAAGCCCTGGCCATTGGCGATGCGGATCATTTTTACGGTCTCCCTTTCATTGCCCCAGCTCATGGCACTTGGTGCAGGCGGTGGCGGCATGCATGGTGCGATGGCAGGTGACGCAGGCTTTCATGGTCATGGGTAGCACTTGGACAACTTCCTCCATTTCATAGACCGCGCCATGGCACTTCTGGCAATCGAGTTTCGCGGCGCGATGGCGGGCGTGGCTGAAGAAGGCGAACTCGGCCAGCATGTAGACCGACCGCTCCGGGTCAATGGGCGCGGTTTTAGGCAAGGCCGCCAGGCGCGCGATATCGGGTTTGTCCTGGGCGATCTGGACGTGGCACGTCATGCAGGTGCCCGCTTCCGGCTGGTTGGCGCGATCACCAGTCTTGGCGGTGGTGTGGCAATAGGCGCAATCCAGCTTCAGCGGGGCGTGCTTCTTATGGCTGAACGGGATGGTATCGTCCGCGCCCAGCAGCGTGAACGTGGCCAGCAACAGACCGAATCGCGAGAACGCCATTTCCGCTCTCATCATATCGCGCGGAAATTACTGGCTGAGCGGTTTCTTCCGGAACTGCCCGTACATCAATTCTTCCACGAACTCCACGCATTTGAAGTCCATCAGTTGCGCGGTCTTCTCCTGCCGCCGGTAGAGCGGCATGCTGATTTTCCACGAACGCGTGAAGACCTTGGGATCCTCAATCGTGGCTTCGTACGCGATCACATCCGGACTGGTACGCGTGTAGCGCTCCACCACGTGCAGCGCATCGCTGTGAAAATTACCCGCGCGATCAAACCATGTCTGGTCGTTTAAACCGGTCACGTCCACCACCAGGGTCTCGCCCTCCCAGTGGCCGAAGGATTGTCCCATCCAGGAATCGACGGGGGCCGGGCCGGGATCCTTCAGGTAAATATTGCGCGCGGCTCCCGCATAT
>JBBQUE010000682.1:0-2750 GCA_038212805.1 Bryobacterales bacterium
GGATGAGAAGCCGGTGAATCGGCAAGGCGCGAAAGGCCTTACCCTCACTTCCTGGGACCCAAAAAGCTTGAGCCGGGTTGCAGGAGTTGTGGCATAGGTTCTAAAGGCCTCCCACTGCGCCAGTCGCTGTTCCCGGAAAAACGATGGATGATCCTCAATCTTTAATCAGGGTTCCAGGCGACGCCTCCTCTCTGGCGCCCTGGCAGATCGCGAGATCGGGCTTGCCCCCGGGCGCTGGCGCGGCATCGCGGGAAACGGTTTTTTCCTACGTCTGGAGGGTGCTGAAATCGCGCCGATGGAGCATCTTCGCTTTTTGCTCCATCTTCTTTGGCCTGATCACTTATGCCACGCTGAAGATGGTTCCGGTGTTTGAGGCGACCAGCACCCTGGCGATTTTTCGCGAAGGCCAGAATCTGCTGGGCTTCAGCCACGACAAGGCGGCCTCTGAAGAAGAGTTCCTGGTGAACTTCGACACCGAATATCAAATCATCGCCGGCGATTCCCTGGCGCTGCAGGTGGCGCGAGAATTGAGCCTTGACCGGAACACCGCGTTCACTCACCAGCAGTTTGGCGCCGGGAGAAAACCGGTTTCAGATAATGAACTGCAGGCGCAGATTCTGCAGGAGTTCCGCAACAATCTGTCGGTCACCAAGATTCCGCATACCCGCCTTCTGGAAATTCATTACTTCAGCACTGATCCCCAACTGGCGGCGCGGGTGGTGAATGTCTTAGGCGCCGATTACATCAATCAGAATTTTGCCGCCAAATTTGACTCCACGATGGATCGGTCCAACTGGCTGACCCGCGAGCTGAGCACCCTGCAGGCAACGGTGCGTACGTCGGAGGAAAAACTGGTGCGCTTCCAGCGGGAAAATGGAATCCTGATCACCGCGGACGGGGAAAACATCGCCACCACCAAACTGATGAAGCTCGATCAGGACGCCACCGCCGCGCAGATCGATGCCATCAGAACACGGGCCGATTACGAAATGGCGTTGCAAGGGGACCCGGCGCTGGTT
Organism: Bryobacterales bacterium; assembly: GCA_038212805.1. Taxonomy (GTDB): domain Bacteria; phylum Acidobacteriota; class Terriglobia; order Bryobacterales; family Bryobacteraceae; genus JANXQZ01. The sequence goes on from JBBQUE010000682.1 coordinate 1,020, forward strand.
ATCCAAGTGGACCGCCTGGGACGAATGGCGGAACTGCGCCAGTTGGAAAGCGAGCTTGCCGGGGAACGGGCCAGGCTGGGCGTGCAGCTGGGCCCATCCAGCGCGCGCATGTTGGAAATTGCCAGCCAGTTGCAACAGGTCAGGAACGACATTCAGGCCGAGCGCACCCGGCTGACGCGGCGCCTGAAGATCGAGTATGTTGCCGCCAAAGAACGGCAGGACATGCTGCGCAGCGCCCTCGAACGGCAGAAGCAGGAGGCGCTCCGGATGGATGAACGCTCAATTCAATATTCGAAATTAAAGCGGGAAACCGAGACCAATCGCAAAATCTTCGATGCCTTGATGGAACGGCTTAAGGAAGCCGGCATTTCCGCGGGCATGCGCTCCAACAACGTTCGCGTCATTTCGCCAGCCCGCGTTCCGGACCGCCCGGCGCGGCCCAACATCCCGTTGAACCTGTTGTTAGGATTTGCCACCGGCCTGGGCGGCGCGGTCGCACTCGCGTTCCTGTTTGAAAACATGGATTCAACTTTGCGTTCCATGCACCAGGTTGAATCGGTGAGCGCCTTCCCGGTGCTGGCGGTCATCCCGTTCAGCGCCGCACTGCGGGGCGCGCGAATCCAGAACGCTCCACGGTCGGGAGGCGAACTGGATGTTCCCATGGCGACCGTCTCCGGACCCTCGATGCAGCGGCCCGGACAGCCAGGAGAGCTCGCCCTGCTGGCCAATCCCAGGTCGGAGCTGGCTGAAGCGTACCGCGCCTTGCGCACTTCGATTCTGCTTTCCACGCCGGGCTCGCCGCCGCAAATCATCATGGTGACCAGCGCGCTGCCCCAGGAAGGCAAGACCACGACCTGCGTCAATACCGCAATCATGCTGGCGCAACAGGGCAGCCGCGTTCTGCTGGTGGATGCCGATTTGCGTCGCCCTTCGATCCACGAATCCTTTCATCTCCAAAACCGCAGGGGACTCAGCAATTTTCTGGCGGGAGAGGATATCGAACCCGATCCCCTGGCCGCTGCCGGAATTGACGGATTGTTCGTGCTGCCCGCGGGCCCGGTTCCTCCGCATCCCGCGGAACTGCTGGCTTCGAAAGCCATGCGCACCCAACTGTTGCGCTGGCGGCTGGAATACGACCATATCGTGATCGACACGCCACCGGTATTATCGGTCACCGATGCGGTACTGCTTTCGGTGGAAGCGGATGCGGTAGTCTTGGTGACCCGTGCTGCCAGCACCACCAGGGATGCGCTGCGCCAGTGCCGCGATCTTCTGCTGCAGGTGAACGCGCGGCTGCTGGGGGTGATCGTGAACGCCGTCGATCCCAGGGCTTCGGACTCCTATTCCTACTATTACGGCGCTAAAGATGGCAGGGGATATTACGAAGAAATTCCGCAGACGAGTTAAGGGTAGACGAGTTAAAGAATGACCGCAGACGAAAACGCTATCGCGCCGCGAAGCATCGACCTGGTTTTTCTGCCGGCGTGCGTCGTGATGATTGGCTTCGTCCTGTATGCCGCGGTGACGTTGTTCCTGGCCGACCACGATTCGTATGCACACGACACCAAGCCCTTGCAGAGGGCAATACGGCTGGAAAGTTCCAATGCCGCCCATCACAATCGCCTGGGCCGATATTTATTTTTTGCCCAGCAGGACGCCGCCGGCGCTCTCCCGCACTACCGCACGGCGGTGGAATTAGATCCTTTCGAAGAACGGTATTGGTTTGACCTG
>JBBQUE010000683.1:0-2748 GCA_038212805.1 Bryobacterales bacterium
CCGCCATCTTTCGACCGGAACACGCCACGTTCGGCGTTGGCCCCGTAGGGATGCCCCAGCGCCGAGACATAGACGATATCGGGGTTGCCGGGGTGGACGCGGATGCGGGAGATGGCCTGCGTGTCGCCCAGCCCGATATGCTTCCAGGTCTTGCCGGCGTCAGTGGATTTATAGACGCCATCGCCCTGCATGATGTTGCCGCGCAATTCGGTTTCGCCCATGCCGATGTAGACCACGTCGGGGTTGGATTCGGCCACCGCGACTGCGCCTACCGATGAGCTGTGGAGCTGTCCGTCGGTGACCGGTTTCCAGGTCTGGCCACCGTCGGTGGTTTTCCACAGACCGCCACCAACCGCGCCAAAATAATATTCCAGCGGCCGCGCGGCGGTGCCAACGGAGGTAAGCGAGCGCCCGCCACGCAGGGGCCCGATGCTCTTCCACTTCAATGCCGTGAACAGGGCGGGGTCATACGTTTGCGCCTGCAAAACGCAGCAGACGAAGAGGGCAGAGAGGGTACGCATTGATCTGATAGTATACGCCGACCGCCGCGCTCGGGCGAGGCGGCCCACTCCCTCATGGTCGTGGCTCAGAAACTGGGCGGGTACTGGTAACGCGAAAAATCCGGAATGCCCATGCATCCAGAGAAAGCGCGGGCAAGGCGGCCGCCGCGGGTTTCTTATCGTCAAAGCGGGGCGTGAAATCCTCAACTTGTCCGGCCGCCTCAATGGTGCCGAAAAACGGCCGGCTGGAACAGTTCACTGCCACGAGGAACTCTTCGCCGCCGCCCCGGCGAAAGAACGTCAAGATCCGATCCGGATCTGAGTTGGGAATCCAAACGGTGGCGCCTTGCTGCAGGGCTGCGTGCCCCCGGCGCAGCGCGATCAACTGCTGATACAACTTGGGAAACTCCGGCCTGAGCGCGGCCATAGCCCAGAAGACCGGCAGCTTTTCGAATAAGGCGGGCGCTCCGGATTCGGCTGTATCGCCCACTTCCATTCCGTTGTAGAGCAGGGGAACGCCATCCATGGTGAAGACGAGCACGGAGGCTGCCAGCGCCCCGCGCTCCCCGAACCGCCCGATAGCCCGTTTCTCATCGTGATCATCCGAGAAGCGCATTTCCATTGCGCCTTTTGGGTATTGGGCCCGCGCTTGTTCCCATTCCTTTCGCAGCGCCGCCGCCGGTGCGCCGTATTCGAAAACGTCCGTCAACGCCTGGTGGAAAGGCCAGGCGTAATCCAGATCAAAGGCCTTTGTCAGCAAGGGAGGCAGGTGTGCCTCGGCGATCATCACGATGCCGGGCTTTATCTGATCAAGCTGGCGCCGAGCCTCCTCCCAGAAATCCGCAGGCACCATGGATGCCACATCGCAGCGGAAGCCATCCAGGTCGAACTCGCGAAGCCAATACTTCAACATGCCGAGCATGTACTCCCGCAAGTCGGGGTTCGTGTAATTCAGCCCAGCCACATCCTCCCACTCCGGAACGGGAGAAATCACCTGGCCGGCGGAGTCGTGCTTGTAATACTCCGGGTGCTTCATCAGCACGCTGTCCCAGGCCGTGTGATTCGCCACAATGTCGATAATGATCTTAAACCCTTGGGCGTGGGCCGCCGCCACCAGATGCTTGAGGCTGGCCGCGGTGCCGAAGTCCGGATTGATGGCGTAGTAATCGCGGACCGCGTACGGACTCCCGATGGAACCCTTCTTCTTCAACTGTCCCAAAGGATGAACGGGCATCAGCCACAGCACCGTAACTCCGAGTTTCTGGAGCCGGGGAAGCTGCGCCTCAATGCCCGGAAAGTCGCCGTTCGGGGAGAACGTCCGGGTGTTGATCTCATAGATAACCGCCGATTTTACCCACTCGGCGCTGACGCGGGCTTGGGGCTGCTGGGCGTAACTGAGCGAGGCGAGGAAGAGAACGGGAATCAGCTTGGACTGCATGGACGCCTCCGGGGCTAACTTAACTTTAACTAACCAGCTGCGGCCGCCGCGCAGCTTGACCACGGCCGCTTCATGTCCCGGATTGGCTTGGTTGTGCTGATGCGGTGTGGCGGGAGTAGGCAAAGAACGTTCTTTCTGGTGGATCGACGAGCGCGGCTCTGGAAATGGCGAGCACGCTGAACAGGGCGAGGGCCCCAAAAGAGCGCGCGCGATACGAACTCGGCTGGTCGTGAGATTTATGCTGCTCCAAATGCCTGCTTCCGGGGCTATGCGGCGCGGCCGTGGGCGGCGTGGAAGGCTTTGGATTTGCGGGTTTTGCGGTAGAGGTAGGTTTCGATTTCCTGGGTTGAAAAAACGAAGCCATCCTGGGTGGGGTCGTAGGGAGAAGTGGTTTCGGTTTCATGGAGTTGGAGGAGACGGGCGGCGATTTCGAGGTCGGCCTGGTGGCGGGTTTGGCGTTCGGCTTGGAGGGATTTCAGGAGGGTGAGGGTTTTATCGAACTGGCGGGTGAGGCGGGAATCGTGGAGGGAGAGCATGGCGAGTTGGCGGGTGCGGGCTTCGATGCCTGCGGCGGTGGCCAGGGCGTCCTGGATTTCGTGGTGGTTCTCCTGGTCTTGGCGGTGGGCTTGGGAGGCGAGGCCTATGGTGAGGAGGTTGTTTTCGAGGGCACGGGCGCGGTTGAGACGCCAGGCGCAATCGGCCAGGGTTTGGACCAGATGGGTTTCGGTGGGGCCTACGGGGGAGTATTCGGTGTGGAAGGATCCGGTGTGATCGAGGTAGAGGATGAGGTCTTCGGTGGGCATGACGACG
>JBBQUE010000684.1:0-2745 GCA_038212805.1 Bryobacterales bacterium
CCAGCCGTGCTGCTCCAGAACGGCCTGGATCCGGGACAGGTCGTCGCCCGGATCAATGACAATGGCTTCGTTTTTCGCATCGTCCCCGAAGATCGAGCAGTTGCACTTCAGCATCCCCACCGGAAGAATCTCGTGAATCAGCATCAGCTTTCAGGCTACCAGCTAGCTTCCTGGCGGCTCGGATGAGGTCCTGTGTTATCCACGGCGATTCCGAGCCACGCGCGTCAGCAATTGGTCCTTTGGGCCGGTTTGGCATTTGTGCGCCGGAAAGTTCAGCTTAGCTCAACTAAAGTAGCGGTAAGACGCCACGTTATCGATCTGCAACCAGACCTTCGCGCCGGCTTTCCGCGCGGCCTCAAACTCGATTGAGAGCAAGTCGCGTTGCTCCACGGTCTGTAATGCCGTGAACGGGATACGAACGGTGCGCCATTTCGCTTCGCCTCAGCAGCTTTTAGGGCTACCGGCTAGCGGTAAAACGATACGTTATCAATCTGCAGCCAGACCTTCGCGCCGGCTTTCCGCGCGGCCTCAAATTCAATGGAGAGCAAGTCGCGTGGCGCCGCGATCTGTAATGCCGTAAACGGGATACGAACGGTGCGCCATTTCGCATTGCCTTGAAACGCCGTGCCCGGCCCGCGTGGATTCCCGGTGCGGTAGGTGGGCACCCGAAGCAGGTACGCCCCTTCTCCGCGGACGTCGAACCGTATACCTTGAAACCCGCGGGCATCTACCGGAACCACGCCGCCCGGCTGCAGCGGCAGACGCACGATCACGCGGGGTTCATCTTTTTGCGCCATCGTCCCCAGCAGTTCCAAGGCGTGGTTGTTCTCCCCACGCAGAACGCGTTCGAACATCATCTTGGAACGGTCGTGCCCCGGATCGCTGGCGTTCTCCCAGCGCGTATGGATCCGGCTGCGGCCATCGCTGGATTCGAAATCATCCAGCAGCGCCGTGGCCGGAACGGAGGCAATCGGGGAGCGTTCCGGCGACGCGATCAGCCCAGCCAGCCCCGGCAGATTCACTTCCTTGCCCGCTACCCAGACCCGCTCAATGTTCTGTATGTCGCCGATGCGCTCAAACGGTGAGCCCTTCACCAGCACCAGGTCCGCCAGCTTTCCGGGCGCAATCGTTCCGCGATCCTGGTCCACCCGCAAGGCCCGCGCGCTGACTCCGGTCGCAGCCGTGATCGCCTCTAGCGGGGTCAGCCCGGCGGCCGTCAGCAACTCCAGCTCGCGCAAAGTGGCCCAGCCGTGGTAGGTGGTGCCCACCGATCCGCCCGCGTCCGTGCCCAAAGCGATGGGAATCCCGGCCGCATGCAGGCGGGTTACGTTGCTCCGCAGGATCTCCCAGCGTGGGGTAGTCCTGGGAGCACCGGTGGGTGGTGTCAGCTTCAGCCTGGCGAGTGCAGCCGGTTCCAGCACGCGTTGCAGCAGCGGCGTCAGAAGATCTTTCCCGCGCGGTTCGTAGATGGCCATGGTGGGGACATAGACAATCCCGCTCTCCCGGAAAAGCTGGATCAGTTCGTCATCCACGGGAACGTCCTGAATCGCGTGACCCAGAATGTCCACCTTGGCCCGGGCAGCATCCTTGGCGTGCTCCAGGGTAACGGTGTGGGTTATCACCGGGAGTTTGTGCCTATGGGCTTCGGCGACAGCGGCTTCCAACGTTGCCAGGTCCATGCTGGTCATGGAAGGCGCACGGCCATAGCGCCAACCGTCGGTGAAGATCTTGATCAGGTCGGGTTGGTACGGCAGCGTCTGCAGGATGGCGTTGCGCGCTTCACGCGGCGTTTGGATCTCCAGCGAGAATATGTCGGGGCGCCCGGCTTCCGCGCCATGGCCCCCAGGCGTAGTCAGGCGGTACGCCATTTGGATATGCGGGCCTACCACTTGTCCCGTAGCCAGCAAGTCGCGCCGGGGGGCAAACGCCTCGCCGTAGCTGCCCAGGTCGGCCACGGTGGTAACGCCACAAAGCAGGTAGGCCGCCAGGTTCTTGGACCAGTCCCCTTGCATTCCGGGGGCGTTGGCGGTGGAGAGGTGGGTGTGGAGATCGAACAGGCCGGGGATCAAGGTGTATCCCGTCCCATCCACCACCGGTATTCCAGGCGGGGTTGCAGTCTTACTTACCGAGGTAATACGCCCATTCGTCACCACCACGGTCGCGCGGGCCGCGGGTGCGCCGGTACCATCCACCACCACGGCGTTCTGAATTGCCAGGCTTTGCGCCGTGACCAAGCCACAAAGCAAAAGCGAAAGCAGCAGACAGCGGACCATGCTAGCGGGGGGCCATCCGAATTGCGCCATCCAGCCGGATGGTCTCGCCATTCAACATGGGGTTTTCGATGATCTGCCGGGCCAGCTTGGCGTACTCCTCCGGATGGCCCAGGCGTGACGGGAAGGGAACCATGGCGCCCAGGGCGGTGCGCACGGTTTCGGGCAAAGCCGCCAGCATGGGGGTATCGAACAGGCCCGGCGCGATGGTCATCACGCGGATCCCATTGCGGGACAAATCGCGCGCCAGGGGGAGCGTCAAGCCTACGATTCCAGCCTTGGACGCGGCATAGGAAGCCTGCCCCATCTGCCCATCGAAGGCCGCAACCGACGCCGTGTTGATCAACACGCCCCGCTCGCCATCCGCATTGGCTTCGTTTTTCGCGATCGCCACGGCCGCCAACCGGCACACATTGAACGTCCCGATCAGGTTCACCCGGATTACGCGCGCGAAGCGCTCCAGGCTGGCGGGCCC
>JBBQUE010000685.1:0-2738 GCA_038212805.1 Bryobacterales bacterium
GGGGGAGGTTCATGGTGGTTGCGGGTAGGCGAGGTGATCTTACAAGAGGAAGTTAGATTCTCTGCTGCTGTTCATATTTACTATCATCGGAGGGCGGCGAGACCGAAATCAGGTCTCGACGAGTTTTAAGACGATACGCGATTCGCGCGGACCGCGCAGCTCTCAATCCGGGGGAGCGGACAGGGTTGCCACAGGGTTCAACACTACCGAGCATCCTTCCATTCCGCAGGACAGTGTCGCCAGTCGCGGTATGCGGAAGGAATTCTCGTCAGGGTAGCTCACCGGAAAATCTGTTCTCTTAAGAGTGATTGCCAACGTGGCCTTCAGCGTACTGTCCCCATTCAGGAAGATGATCTCATCCGGTTGCGGACCATGCTTGAAAATAATCATAATTTCTTCCGATGACGGAGCCTTCATAACCACCCGGTTCAATATCACCGACCGCAGCCGGAGAAGATCGACCTGCCCCTTTTGAATCACACTGTCGATCTTGCGATCGTCTTTGACGAGTGGAATTAGTCGCTTGCGAATTTCATCCTGGGGGCCGCCCGCCGCGATTGCCTCAGAATAGGTGTCGATGGCTTCCGGAATCTTATGTTGTTTTTCGTAGAGCTGGCCCAGGTAGCTTCCCACGACTCCCGACTGGGTCATCATCCAGGCCGATTTTAAATAGGGCTCCGCCTTATCCAGATGCCCGAGTTTCAACTGGGATCTTCCGATGTCGAACCATGCCCTGGATATCAACAAGGGCAGCGTGCCCAAACGATCGGTGGCAAGGAATTGGTTGGGGGGGGACGATCGCGACATTATCTGCAGGCGCTCGCGCGCGGCTCCCTCAATCTGGACGGGATCTTCCTCCGGTCCGCTGGAAAAATCCATGGGGCTAACCATGGCGCCTTGATTCTTTTGAAAGCTGGCGGTGATGCGTGGCATCAGGGCCATCGCCTTGTCTTCCCTCCCGGTGGTGCGGTAACAGAATCTCAGTTCGGTAAGCGTCTGGGTATCATCGGGGCTTATCTGCAAAGCCGTCTCCAGGTTTGCAATCGCTTCGGGATAGCGTTTTTGCTGCATCAGCAATTCACCCAGGTTCTTGTGCGCGTAAAGGTCGAGCGGCACAATTTCAATTTGCCTGGCATACGCTTTGGCAGCCTCATCGACGCGGTCCTGGCCCTTTAAGGCGAGCCCCAGGTTGTTGTAGGCGAAAGCGTCATAAGGGTTGACTTCTATTTGTTTTCGAAATGCCGCCTCGGCATGGGGGAAGTCCACCGCGGCTAAATAGGCGCGGCCCAGGCTGTTCCACCCGTTTCTCGATTGGGGATTAGCCGCCAGAGTTTTCTTACCCGCCTCAATGGCGCCGGCGAAATCTCCGGCATTCATCCGTGCTTCGGTCGCGGCGTTGTCCGCGTCCGGATCGCCTTCAAACTGGCTCGCAACCTCCTTACGTGAAAGCGTAATCACCATTGGCTGGGCCGTATCCTGATTGATGGCAACCATAAACGATGCGACGTCGTTCATGCGCGTGGCCGGCACCGTCACGGTGTTCAGCGTGAAATTTCGCTCTGCCACCAGATCGTCGCCTTTGAGCACGTACGTCGAGCGGTAGCTCCCGTAATCCCGGCTTACTGAGATGGGAATGGGGATTTTGGGGTGCTGCGACTTGAGAAATTGCAGGGTCGCTTTTTGCGAAACCTGTGTCGGACCCCCAATGAAAAGTTTGTCACGTTTTATAAGGCTGGAGATATTATTCCGATCAATAGACTCTACGGCCACCAGGGGAAGTGTATCTCTGCCTGATGTGGAATGCGCTTCATCGGCGATAAAGTAGCTCCTGCGCGAATAGTGATAAGACAGGATCAACGGCTTATCAATCGCATCAATGTTTTCGATCCTGGTATCGCTGACATCACCCGAAAAGCCCTCAGAATATGCGATTGCCTGTGCCAGGTCTTTCCACTGGGCCTGGGGAATGCGCCGGGCGGACGACCGCACAGAAATTGCCGCGTCGCCCTCCATGCTCATCTTGAAAGTCGCATCCAGATCCCCGTCTTCATTGAATTTTCCGTTGACCTCGGTATTGAGCCGGTTGGCGACCGCAGGTTCGAGCGGCACCTCCACGATCGGGTCCGGCAATTCCGGTGCGACCAGCAATGCCTTTTTCCCGCGCAACGCCGGCATGATCAGCCCGAACGGAGCCACCTCAGCCGTGCTGTCGAGCCATACCCGTTTCGGCCCGGCCTGCACCGCGGTGATGAGGTGGTCGAACTGCGATGGCGAAGGCAGCTCGGGATCAAGCTCGTGCGAGCTATGGATCAGCACCGCGTTACTGGAGATTCCCACGCTCTTCAGCATCGCCGCCAGCAGCGTGTGCTTGTCTTTACAGTCGCCATACTGGTTGTGCAGGACCTCCGCCGCGGCATGCGGCTGCATCCTTCCCACGCCGAATGAAAGGCTGACGTAACGAATGTTCAAGCTGACAAAATTATAGATTCGGCGCGCTTTGTCCTCGTCACTGATGGCGCCTTGGGTGAGTGCGGCCGCCTGCCGGCTGATCTCCGGGGTCACGGCGAGCCTGTCCTTCTGCAGGTCGTCATACCACTTCGCCACCGCCCGCCAGCTATCGAATGTCGAGAGTTGCACATCCGGTATATCCGTTTCGGCCGTGGCTTCATCGTCAGCCTTGGGCTTTTTCCTGGCTTCCGCGGGAATCATATGCGCTGTCTTCCACTGGTACACCCGGT
>JBBQUE010000686.1:0-2737 GCA_038212805.1 Bryobacterales bacterium
CCGCAACCGACCGCGCGACTGGTAAGGTTGGCGCCGATCGGGTGCGTGCGCTCATCGCCCAAGTTGGTCTGCGGTCGATTCGTATCCCGGACTCCACCCGGATTTTCTTCTCCTACCTCCTTGGCGCCCCGCTCGGTGCCGATCTCGGTTGGTCGGGGATCCTGCAGGCCCTGGAACACCCGTCGGGGCCCTTCCGCCCGCCGCTGAACGACGAGATTACGCTGGCCGGTAGCGCGCGCGACTTCGTATCCTGGTACGAGCAAGTCCTGCAGGGGGCGCTCTTCGCCAAGCCGGAGACGTTAACTGAGTTCAAGCGCATCCAGGCCATGTCCGAGCAGATCGTCAAAACTGTACCTCCGGACACCGCCGCCTACGGCAAAGGTGGCGAGCTTCCCGCACTCCTCGGATTTCCGCGTAATAGCAAAAGCTTCGCTGGACAAATCGTGATCGGTGGCAAGGAAATTACGCCGGTGACGTTCTGCTTCATCGTGAACTGGAATGGGCCGGCCGAGGAATTTTCCCGGATCGAGGCGAAGTTCTTCGCCGCCATCAAGGGCATCCTGGGAGCCGTGAAACAATCTCTGTAGACGCACTGGCACTCTCCCTTTCCGAGTCACTGTGCTCGCGGCCGTCAACATCGCTTCGCGCCGCCTTCGGCGGTGGCCTAACGGAGATCGACTTACCAAAGGGATTAAGCGATGTGACCGGTTTCCGGACCCCGATTAGATGGGGTAACGGGCGGCCGCCAAGCCTTGGCGGTGAATGTGGCTGCCCCTCAGAGTGATGGTGTGACTGAACCGGAGTTCGGGCGGCGGTGCCCTGCTCCAAGCATCATCGAAGGAACGACCATGGACCATTATTCCGGAATCGACGTATCGCTGGAAAGTTCGAGCCTTTGCGTTGTGGACGCCACCGGGCGTGCCGTGCGCGAAGCCAAGATCGCCAGTGAGCCTGAGGCTCTGACGGCGTGGCTGAAGAACCTGGGCCTGGAGATAGTGCGGATAGGCCTGGAAGCAGGACCGCTGTCGCAATGGCTCTGTGCTGGCATGAAGCAGGCCGGGTTGCCGGCGGAGCTGCTCGAAACTCGTCATGTGCGCACCGCCTTCAAGATCATGCCAGTGAAGACCGATCGCAAGGATGCCCGCGGCATCGCCCAGTTGATGCGCCTCGGGTGGTTCCGTCCGGTGCATTGCAAGTCGCTGGCGGCGCAGGAAACCCGTGCCTTGCCATGTGGGGGTCGCTCAATGCTTACTTGGTGGCCTTGATGGCCATGGGTGTATCTCTTTAAGACAATACTCTTCAGTTTGATCGGTGTTGTGGCGGTGGTGGCCTTTTGCATGGACTCTTCTGGACCGGGTTACGCCCAGCAGTCGGGGCAAACAGTCGCATGTGGCAAAGCAACCGGTTCCTTTTGCTCGTTTATGGTGGCACAAGCCGGTCCGCGCCAGCGCTCGGGGCTGGACGAGTGTGCCGGAATGAACTCTGCCAACCGGGCCATGCCTGCGGTGTAGGCCGCCTCCATGCTGCGGAAGCGATCGGATGAGACAAAGATGGAAGCGGCGATCTCTGCCCGATATACTTCCCAGCGAAAAGGCGCCATGCCCACAAAAGCGCGGCGCACGACTATGGAGATCGAGAGGGCTTCTCTGGACAATCTTTGCCGCCTGACAGACATGGCCGTTTTTCTTTCAGCAACAAAGTCATTCTTATGAGGGGCTGGCAGCAGCGCCAATGGCGCTGGCCACTTCTGCGCCACGTAAACGCGGTTTCGTCGGCGAAGGGCACGGCTATGTTTGCGGCCGGCCGCCGTCATTGTTTCCGGTTGGACGGCGCGATTGCGGTGAAACCGCACCGTCCAAACCATGCGGAGTAACGCAACGCCCGTGGGCGACACCACAGCCGGCTCCCATTTTCTATACGATACAATAATAATACTGTAATGAAACTAATGTGTTCGATCTGTTCCCGGCGGGACAGAGTATGGGGTTTGCGGATTTCAACACAGACAGTGTAAGCGCTTTTGTACCCACGTAGCCCGCGATCCCACTCGTGCTCGCGGCAATCGATGTTGCCGTCGCCACTGCTGAACGAAGGCAATTGCCGGATTGTCTTACGGCACTTGCTTGGCTCCTGGACGAAGGGATCCCGACGGCGCCTATTCTCTTGCAGGACGAAGCGTGCGTTTGCTGTGGTTTCAGGAAATCCAGTGACACCCCCCCTTCCCGAGGTTTTAGCTCCCCCCAATGGTTGGCTAGCCACAACTGGGCAGGCCCGCGGCGGCAAGCGCGCAGCAGAGGCCAATCTTGCACCACCGATTTGATTTAGAGAATCTCCGCCTGCTTGACTGGGACCGATTTCTTCCCACTTCCGGAACGGTAGGAGAAAGTTATGGACGGGCCATTGTCCTGGCGCCCGGCTTTTCTTGGGTGCGCGCCCAAGGCGCCGCGGATTCGCAAGCGATCGGCCTTTTGGTTGTTTTGTGTCTTATTCAGGCTGATGGCCGCGGGCGCGCTCATCGGCGCAGTGGGTTGGGCTGCCGTACTGGAAGCCCGCTCGGCCTTCCTGCAATCGGCCGTGCTGTCGCGCTGGGCCGGGACCATGAGGTTTGCCCCGGCGCCCGGCCCCAACGCCGATGCTCAGTTTCCGGAACAGGGCCCCTACGACCAACGGCTGGGCTACGCCCAGCTTCCCAGTTACATTGACGCCCTGAACGAGCGCGGCTACGGGATCGAGCATC
>JBBQUE010000687.1:0-2725 GCA_038212805.1 Bryobacterales bacterium
TTGGGGGATGAACGAACGGCACAGCAGGAAGACGCTGGTCAGGTTGGTGTCCATTACGGAACGCCATTCGTCCAGGGTGAAGTCGGGAACGTTTTTGCGCACGTTGATTCCGGCGTTGTTGACCAGAATATGAACGGCTCCAAAGCGCTCCAGGACATCGTGTTCCAATTTGCGCACTTCCTGTTCGTCGGTGACGTTGGTGCGGAAGACTTCCGCCTCGGCACCTAAATCGCGGACTGCTTGCGCGGTAACGTTCAAATGTTCCAGATCGCGTGAAACCAGGGCCAGCTTGGCTCCCTGGCTGGCAAGAGCGGTGGCCATGGCCCGGCCAAGTCCGCGGCTTGCGCCAGTGATCACGGCTACACGACCGGTCAATTTTTTGTCCAAATGTTTGTTCTCCCCGAAGGGGTATTGTATCTGAGATTTATGCTCAAGGAATCGGCCGGGAAGGGTGTCCGGGGTCAGGGTTGTGGGGGGGTAAGGCTGGTTCAACTAGGGGTTGATCTGGGGGAGCGGCCTGAATTCCTTGAGCTTGCCCTGTATTTCATGTACGAACTCCTAGGAGCAACCAGGATTCCAAACTCAAGTTCGGGCTAAATTTAGGGATTTTGGCCTTGGGGAGCATCCTCGATCCAGAACGCTAGGAGATTTTTGCCCAATCGCGTACCAATTTGTATGCCGAGGTTCAAAACGGGAACCAAAAGGGGACAAAAAATGAATCCCCCGGATGTCGTCTACTGAAAAAACGTCACTGCTGCCCGAAACGGAGTGGTGCCGGGGCTGCGGGCGGCGCAGAATCAGACCATGAACCAGGCAAGCGTCCGGATGTTTTCGGAGTCGCGAATCCAGTTGACTGGCAGTTCAACGCTCTGGGACAGAGTATCCATCGTGTCGTATGGTTGAGGTTCTTTCAGGTTTGGCTTGGCCTGCGGGCCGGGCAGCGGGATCCCAGCTCAGGTGACCCGCCGGCCGTCGATGCGGAAGTGACCACTGAGCACTAAGCCGATCGCCCGGCTATAGATGATGTGTTCCTGTTCCAGAATGCGGGCCGCCAGCGTCGCTTCAGTGTCGCTATCTAAAACTTCAACCGCGGATTGCAGCACGATGGGCCCGGAATCCAGGTGCTCGTCCACAAAATGCACGGTGCAACCGCTCACCTTTACGCCATGCCGCAGGGCCTGCGCCTGGGCATCCAGGCCCGGAAAGGCTGGGAGCAACGACGGATGAATATTCAGAATGCGCTGAGGAAACGCACGAACGAAGCCAGGACTCAGCAGCCGCATGAAGCCAGCCAGGCAAACCAGATCCACCTGGTGCGATTGCAAAATGCGCACCAGTTCCAGGTCGTATTCCTCGCGCGGGACACCTTGCGAAGGCAGGCAGACCCAGGGAATCCCGAGTTCGCGCGCCGTGATCAGCCCACCCGCGTCAGCGCGATTCGAAATCACCAGCGCGATACTGGCATCCAGGTTCCTTGACCCGATGTTTCTGGCAATTGCCTGGAAATTCGATCCTCTGCCGGAGAGCAGAATGCCCAGCCGGTTATTCGGCATAGAGAACGTGGCGGACCGGAGATTCGACGATCGACCCGATCTCAAACCACTTCTCGCCCAGCTTATCCAGCAAATACTTGGCGGCTTTCACTTTAGCCGGACCGCACGCCAGAATCATGCCGATGCCCAGATTGAAAGTCCGCCGGTAATCGGCCAGGGGGACATCGCCAATCTGACGAAGTTCCTCAAAGATGGGGAGCACCGGCCAGGCACCGGGCTCGATGCGCGCGCCGCAACCCAAGGGCAAAATGCGGGGCAGGTTATCCGTGATGCCGCCGCCGGTAATATGCGCGGCGCCCTTCAGCAGGCCCGCCTTCATCAGCTTCTGGATGGGCTTCAAGTAGCTGCGATGCACCTGCAACAGTGCGTCCGCCAGTTCCGGCGTTAAGGGGCGCTGGGCGACGTCAAACAACAGCTTGCGCGCCAGCGAATAGCCATTGGTATGCAGCCCAGTGGAGGGCAGACCCAGCAGCACGTCGCCAGGCTTGATCCGCTCCCCGGTGAGCATTTTCTTGCGCTCCGCCGCGCCGACAATGAAACCCGCCAAGTCGTATTCGCCATCCTGATACATGCCCGGCATTTCAGCCGTTTCGCCGCCAATCAGCGCACATCCGTTATTGCGGCAACCACGGGCGATTCCCTCCACCACTTGGGCTATCATTGTGGCATCCAGCTTGCCCGCCGCGAAGTAATCCAGGAAGAAGAGCGGCTTGGCGCCCTGTACCGCGATGTCGTTCACGCAGTGGTTCACCAAGTCCTCGCCAATAGTCCCGTGGCGGCCAGTCATGAAGGCGATTTTGAGTTTGGTTCCCACCCCATCGGCGCTGCTGACCAACACCGGACGCTTCCATCCGGAAAGTTGGTAACATGCGCCAAAGCTGCCGATGCCGGTTAGGACCGCGCGATTAAATGTACTCTGGGCCAGATCCTTGATGGACGAAACCGCGCGGTCAGCCTCGTCGATATCCACTCCGGCATCTTTGTAGTTAACAGACAAGCAGGAAGCCTAGGAAGTAACGGCGGCGATCAGGGATGCGGCGTCCCAATAGGCGCGCACGCCCGAGATTTTCCCGTCCCCGTCCACGGTGATTACGTCGATGCCTTCAAACCGCACATCCCGTCCGTTCTTTCCGCGGCCGTAGCCCGTCCATTTCACAGCCGCTTCATTGGCG
>JBBQUE010000688.1:0-2717 GCA_038212805.1 Bryobacterales bacterium
ATGAATACCTGGGCACCATTGTGACCGCCACGCTGGAGCGCCACAAGCAAGGCGGCGCGATCGCGGAGAAGTTTGAGATGGCTTATCTACGGACGCTGGCGGTGGGCGACCCCGGGAAAGCTGAGGCGGAGCGTGCCTGGCGATCCGGCGCTTCGAATACAGCGGATTACCGCATCCTGCAGGATTTTCTGTTCCGTTACATCGTGACGGAATGCGGCCGGCTGGGCATGGCGGTTCACATCCATACCGGCATGGGCGGCGGCGGGTACTTTGACGTGGCCGGATCGAACCCCGGAAATCTGGAGCCGCTGTTGAACGATCCGGCGCTGCGCAGAACCAGATTCGTGATGCTGCATGGGGGCTGGCCCTACTCCGCGCAAGCCGCGGCGCTGCTGACGAAACCGAACGCCTATATCGATTTGTCAGGGCAAGGACTGATTCTTGCGCCGTCGGAGATCGCGCAGGGGCTGCGCGCGTGGTTGGAAATCGCCCCGGAGAAAGTTCTGTTCGGCACGGACGCCTATCCCATGGCACCCGCGGCCGGCATGGGCTGGGAGGAGACCGCATGGGCATCCACGAAAGCGGTTCGCCAAGCCCTGGGCATAGCGCTGACCGCGATGGTGAATGAGGGTTCCGTGACGGGTGATCGCGCCGTGGAAATTGCGCGTCTGGTGATGCGTGACAACGCCGTCAAGCTGTACGGCCTGAAATGATATGATTCTGATTTTAGACGCACCCGCACATGAAAACCCTGATTCTTTTCACACTTGCTCTCTCGTTCGCCGCTGCCCAGCAGAAAGAAGCCGGCGACGATAAGCGCGGTTACACCGATACCCCGCGCATCCCCGGACAGAAATGGAGGGTCCACGACGCGGAACGTCCGCGACCCCGCAAGGTAACCCCCGGAATGCCGCTCTTGAACGAAGCGCCTCCCAGCGATGCGGAGGTGCTGTTCGATGGCAAGGATTTATCGAAATGGGTTACCACCGCGCGCGGCAGTAAAGCGGAGGCCGCCAAGTGGAAAGTGGAGAACGGCTACTTTGAAGTGGTGCCGCACTCCGGCCGCCTGGTGACGAAAGAGAAGTTCGGCGATATTCAGTTGCATCTGGAATGGATGGTTCCCAAGGGCGTGGAGGGGGCTGGGCAAAACCGGGGGAACAGCGGCGTTGAGTTGATGATGCGCTACGAAATCCAGGTGCTGGAATCGTTTGAGAACGTCACCTATGCCGATGGCCAGGCGGCGTCCATCTATGGCCAGTGGCCGCCCTTGGTGAACGCCTCGCGTCCGCAGGGCGAATGGCAAGTGTATGACATTTTCTTCGAAGCGCCAAAATTTGAAGGCGAGAAGCTGACTAAGCCGGCCTATGTCACCGTGGTGCATAACGGCATGATGGTGCATCATCGCCGCGAGATTCTGGGCGCGGCCACCCATCGCAAGGTGGCCGTTTACAAGGCACACGACGCGGAGGAACCGCTCAGCTTGCAGGACCACGGCCAGGTTGTGCGCTACCGGAATATCTGGGTCCGCAAGCTGCGCCCGTACGACGAACCGTAACGATGTTGAACTGGCTGCTGGTCTTCGTTCCCGCTGCCATCGGGCTGGAGTTGCTGCGTCCGGACGCGCACGCGGCCATCTTTGTGGTGGCTTGCCTGGCGGTGATTCCCCTGGCCGGATGGATGGGGAACGCGACCGAAGAATTGGCTCGCCACACGGGCGATGGGGTAGGCGGATTACTGAACGCAACGTTTGGCAATGCGGCTGAATTGATCATCGCCGTGGTGGCGCTACAAAAAGGTCTGCACCCGGTAGTGAAGGCGTCTATCACCGGATCTATCCTCGGGAATATCCTCCTGGTGCTGGGCGCGGCCATGCTGGCGGGCGGCGTCCGCCACAAGGTCCAGCGCTTCAACATTACGGCGGCCCGGGCGCAATCCACCTTGCTGACCTTGGCGGCCATCGCACTGGTGATGCCGGCCGCGTTCCATCATCTGGCAGGCCCCGGTTCGGTGGAGCAGGAGCATGGCGTAAGCCTGATCATCTCCGGCGTCTTGTTGGTGGCCTACGCGCTGCACCTGGTGTTCTCACTGGGTACGCATAAACAACTCTTTGAGGGTGGTGATTCCGGGGAGGAACCCGAAGAGAAACCGTGGACCGTGCGCAAATGCCTGCTGGTTCTGGGAGGCGCGACGGCGGCGATTGCGTGGGTCAGCGAGATTCTGGTGGGGTCGGTACAGGAAGCGGCGGCCACATTTGGAATGACCAGCGTGTTCATCGGCGTGGTGGTGGTGGCGATTGCGGGGAATGCGGCCGAGCACAGCACCGCGGTGATGGCAGCGATGAAAAACCGCATGGCACTGTCGCTGGGAATTGCCATCGGGAGCAGCTTGCAGATTGCACTGTTCGTTGCGCCGGTGCTGGTAATTCTGAGCCGGTTCGTGGGTCCGCATCCCATGGACCTGGTGTTTACGCCCGCCGAGGTGCTGTCGGTATTCGTCGCGGTGCTGATCGCCGGGCAGATCTGCGCCGATGGAGAATCAAACTGGCTGGAAGGGGCGCAGCTGCTGGCCGTCTATGTGATTCTTGGGGTGGTCTTCTACTTTCTGCCCGTGCCGGCGCAGCATTAAGGGAAATTGAAACGCTTCGCGCCCGGAATTCACCACAGTGCAGGAGTATTCATGCGCCCCATCCATACTGGCCTCGTCCATACTGGCCACAA
>JBBQUE010000689.1:0-2715 GCA_038212805.1 Bryobacterales bacterium
CTGGGGCCACGGGATGCTGGAAGATCACGGTCCGCTGCTGGTGCTGGGGGCGCTGCTGATTCTGATGGGCGTGATGATGTTCACCACCGGACTACTGGGTGAAGTGCTGATGCGTACATATTTTGAAAGCCAGGGACGGCGAATTTACGCGGTCCGGGAGATTCGCTGCCGCCGGGAGCCCGTAGCTCCAGTTTAAAACCTTCCGGTTTGAAAAAACGAAGCCACATGAAAAAACTACTCCTATGTTTGAGCAGCTTAGGGCTGCTGGCCGCCGCCACGGATTATGTCGCGGAAGGGGACCGCTGGTGGTCCCACATCAAGGTGCTGGCCGACGACGGCATGCAGGGCCGGAATACCGGAAGCGAGGGCCATCGCAAGGCCGCGGCGTACGTGGCCAGTGAGTTTGAGCGCTCGGGATTGAAGCCCGCCGGCGTTTCGGGCTACATGCAGCCGGTGAAGTTCGATGTGGTGGAAATCCAGGAAGAGCAGACGCACGTTTCGCTGGTGCGCGATGGGAAGCCGGAGCCTTTGAAGCTGGGCGAAGACGTCATTGTCGGGCTCCGGGGCGATCCGCAGGAACACACCACGGCCCAGGCCGTCTTCATCGGATATGGGTTGAAAATTCCCGAAGCTGGTTATGACGACCTTGCGGGCATGGATCTGAAGGGCAAGGTCGCGGTGATGCTGGCGGGCGGGCCGAAGTCGATTCCGGGGCCGCTGAAGTCTCACTACCAATCCGCCGGGCAGCACTGGAAACAACTGCGCGAAGCGGGCGCGGTGGGCATGATCAATATCCCTAATCCTAAGTCGATGGACATCCCGTGGTCCCGGCAGGCGCTGGCGCGCTTCCAGCCCGCAATGAGTTTGGCGGATCCGTCGCTAAAAGAGACCCAGGGTTTGCGGCTGAGTTTGACGGTGAATCCGCTGCAGGCCGACCGCTGGTTCGCGGGAACGGGTCACACGTTGGCTGAGATACTGACCGCGGCCGATGGCGATAAACCGCTGCCGCACTTTGCGCTCAAGGTGAGCGTCCAGGCAGACGTTAAAATCCTGAAGTCGCAGTTGGATTCCCCCAACGTGGTGGGCCTGTTGCCGGGCTCGGACGCCAAGCTGAAGGATGAGTACGTGGTCCTGAGCGCTCATCTGGACCACGTCGGGGTGGGACGCCCGATCAACGGGGACGCGATCTACAACGGCGCGATGGACGATGCGTCGGGCGTGGCCACCATTCTGGAAGTGGCGCGCATGATCAAGGAGCGCGGGTTGCACCCCAAGCGGTCCATGATCTTTCTGACCGTTACCGGGGAAGAAAAGGGCTTGCAGGGTTCGCGCTATTTCGCCAATCACCCCACGGTTCCGGCGAAATCCATTGTGGCGGATGTGAACCTGGATATGTTCCTGCCGCTGCATAAGCTGGAATGGCTGGAGGTGCAGGGCGTGGACGAATCCAGCTTGGGTGACGACATTCGCGCCATCGCGGGCAAAGCTGGAGTGAAGGTGCAATCCGATAAGGAACCGCAGCGCAATCTCTTCATCCGGAGCGATCAGTACAGTTTCATCCGCCAAGGCGTTCCGGCGCTGGCGTTCAAGTTTGGCTATGTGCCGGGTTCACCCGAGGAAAAGCTGCATAAAGATTGGTTGCGGGACCGGTATCATGCACCTTCGGACGATTTGAATCAGCCGGTGGATAAGCCAGCGGCGGCGCGTTTCAATGAGATTATCCTGAGCCTGACGGAGCGTGTGGCCAACGCGGATCAGCGCCCGCAATGGAAGGCCAACAGCTTTTTCCGGCGGTTCGCGCAGTAACGCTTATGCGTTCGTCGTAAACCGGAAGATCTTCGAGGTTCAGTTCTCGTCCCGGGCTCCAGCCGGCCATCTGGGCGCGGAAGATTGGTGGATTGCGAGGGCGGGAGCCCTTGGTGGGCTAGGGTCTTTCACGGACGCTCCACCCACGGTATGGTAGCCGGCCATGGATCCCGCGAACCGTTATATCGTTCTCCATTTGCTCTATTGTGAAGCATGGAAAGTGCCGAAGAAAGAACTATGAAGGGGTTCTTTCTTTTCACTGTGGCCGCCAGCGTCCTCGCATGCGCACAGCCCCGCGTGGTGCAGAGCGTCATTCCTTTTCTGGCCGCCGGTTCGTCCTGCTGGTCCGTGGTGGAACTGCAGAACCTGGGGACGCGGGAGGTCGCGGCGGAGGTGGAAGCCCACACCAGCAGCGGAGCACTGGTTTCGTTTGTTGGGCAGCGGGGCATTCAGATGCGGCTGCGGGCGGGCGAACATGCGGAGTTCAAATTGCAGCCCCCCGGGGAGATCAGCGGCGCATGGGTGCGGATCCGTGAAACGATACCGCTCCCGCATCTTTCCCCGGTCCTGGCCTTCAGCGCCGCCACCGAATGTCTGGTGGCAGGGGAGTTGCACAGCACTCCTCGCGACGCAGCCTGGCCCACTCTGAACCCCTGGTTCTCGGGTGATGTGCGCCCGGATGATGATGGGATTCTGGCGATGATTAATACGTCGGAAAGGCCTGCCCGGGTCCGGGGTTGCTACGCCTCAGGGGTACTCTATTCAGTTCCGGACGGCGATCGTCCACCGGGCGAACTAACTCCGGTTTGTGCAGAAACCATTGAGGAAGTGGTTCCGCCTTATGGGTCGCGCCAGTTCCCGGTAGCCCGCGGCGGGAACCTGCGGTTCTCCCTGGCCACCGAAGGTGAA
>JBBQUE010000690.1:0-2713 GCA_038212805.1 Bryobacterales bacterium
GATAAGGCACGGTGAGCCGCGAATAGAGCACCCGGCTGGAGAACCACAGGGTGACGGCCGCCTCGCCCGGGCCGTTCATTTTCACGCGGCCCCAATCGTCCACGCTGGCCACGCCTTCGTTGTTCGAGGAAAACTTCACCCAGCGCGTGACGTCGTCCACGCGGCCATTGGTGTAGCGGGCGCGCACCACTAACTGCTGTTCATCGCCGGCCTTGAGCGTGGCAACGGCGGGGAACACTTCAAGCGATGCCACGTCCGGATCGGTGGCGGCGGGCGGCGGCGCACCGGCAGCGATCCACTCCGCGAGCACGCGATATTCCAGGGAATCGGCCGTGAAGCGCCTGCCTCCGCCATGGGGAAGCGTGAAGGTGGGCTTCAGCAGCACCAGGCTGGTGGCGGGCTCAGACAGAGAGAGGCGGCGGCCCACGGAACTGCGGGTGAGCGTATCGTAATCCACTTCAGGATCGTACCCGCGCAGGGTGAGTTTGAACCCGTTCTTGCCGGCCAGCGCGCCGTGGCATGCACCTTGGTTGCAGCCGGTTTTGGTTAGCACCGGGATCACGTGGTTCTTGAAGCTCCACGTGAACGGGGCCTTGGCATCCTTGACCTGAATAGTTGCCGAGGCCGTGCGGTCGCCGGCGCGGGCAGTGATGGTGGCTTCGCCATCGGACACGGGGCTGACGATGCCCTTCGCGCTCACGGCGGCGATGGCTGGGTTTGAGGACGTCCACTTGGTCTTGGCGGTCCAATCTTCCTGGAACGCGCCATCGGTGGCTTCGACGATCAGCTGCTGGCGGGCTTCGGGACCAGCCAATGTAACCTGCTTGGGCAGCACATCGAGATTCGCGGCCAGGGCACACAGCGCCAGAAGAAAAAACGAAGCCAAAGACTTCATGAAAACAACTCCTGAATGGGCTCAATGCCGCGATCTACAAGCGGGATCGGGCGGCCCTGGGCGCCGGGGAGTTCGGTGGCTAAATCGATGCCCAAGCCGTGAAACACGGTGGCCGCAATCTGGCCAGGCGTGGTTGGTTTATCTTTCGGCGCACCCCCGATTTCGTCGGATGAGCCTACCACCTGCCCGCCTTTCACGCCGCCGCCAGCCATTAACATGGTCCAGCATTGCGGCCAGTGATCCCGCCCGCCAGCCGGATTCACTTTCGGCGTGCGCCCGAATTCGCCGGTCGCCACCACCATGGTGTCGTCCAGCAAGCCGCGCTGGCTGAGATCTTCGAGCAGCGAGCTATACCCCATGTCGAACATGGGCCCAATCAGATCCCGATAGCAACTGATGGGGCTGAAGGGACGCGATCCGTGGATGTCCCAGGTGATCTCGTCGAACACTGTTTCAAACATATTGATGGTGACAAAACGAACCCCGGCCTCAATCAGGCGGCGGGCCAGCAGGCAGCTCTGGCCGAAGCGGTTGACGCCGTACTTGTTGCGGACCTCCTCCGGTTCGCGATGCAGTTCGAAGGCCTCGCGCGCCTTCTGGGACGACATTAATGTATATGCCTGGTGGAAGGTGGAATCCAGCAAGCGCGCGTCCTGCGACGTTTCGAACATACTGACAGTCTTGTCGACGGCCTCGCGCCAGTTCTTGCGGCGGTCTACCCGCATGGGGTTCAGGTAATCCGGGGGCAGCATGTCGGGGACGCGGAAGTTGGGGTCGGCCGGATCGGCATTGAGGACGAAGGGGTCAAAGCCCTTGCCCAGGAATCCGGCGGTCTGGCCGTGGGGCATGTTGCCGCCGGTGTTGCCGATGGGGTGGGGCATCAGGACGTGGGACGGGACGTCGCCCTTCGAACCGCGCAGTTTCGACAGCACGCAACCCATGTGCGGATATTCAATGCCGCCCTGGAACAGGCGTCCGGTCTGCATCATCTGATGGCCGGTGTCGTGTACCGCCGCGGCGGTATGGTACATGCTGCGCACCAGCGCGTACTTATCCGCGTGCTTTGCCATGCGCGGGAAGTTTTCCGAAATCTCAATGCCCGGGACGTTGGTCTTGATGGGCTTGTACGGGCCGCGGATCTCGATGGGGGCGTTGGGCTTCATGTCCCAGGTGTCCAACTGCGAGGGCCCGCCCACCAGCATCAGGAAGATGCAATTCTTGTTGCTTTTGTCGCTAGCGACCGCTCCCTGCGCTTTGAGCCCCATGAATTGCGAGAGGCCCAGACCCAGCAGGGGCAGGGCTCCGGCATGCAGAAAATCCCTGCGGCGAAGTCCGTCGCAGAATTCAACGGGACGGTCGGCGTCGAAACGAAACATGGTTGAGCCTCCAGGTTGCCTAAGCCACTTGATTTTAGCATTTTAGGTGAGCTTCGAAATAAATGCGCACGGAATGGGAGGGATGATCGCGACCAGGCTACCTTGTCTCACGACCGCCATTTCGGGGACTCGATGGCCGCGCTCTCAACACCTAGTTAGGCGACTTCGGCGACAGCGATTGTGCTCGCGGCCATGTCCCGAAGCATGACGGCTTTACTGCTCTTATCTTTGGTCAGTTTGGTCCGGCCATGGCCCGTTCCAGAGTTTCCCGAATGAAGCGCGTATAGGGAATACCACGTGCCTTTGCGCGAGCCTTCACCGCTTCCAGCAACGGCTTTGGCACGCGCATGTTGATCTGCTCGCTTTTCTTTTCGAATTCGAACTGCGCCGGTTTGAACTGCGAAAAATCAAGGTTGGACAGGTCTTGGGCAAGAAACGCCTC
>JBBQUE010000691.1:0-2705 GCA_038212805.1 Bryobacterales bacterium
TATAAAGACACTATGAGCCAGCGGACGGTTGGTAGCAAGATTTTAGAAGTTTCCTATGTACTAACTCCTTCTTTTTCATGTATTTTGGTACTTAAATACCAAGAAATAAGGTATTTGTTTACCGTACGAGACATCCGGATAGCAGCAGCCGAGCATCGCGGAGCAGCGGATAGACGTAGATGTCTTTGACGGCTTGACCCTGAGCTTTGTGCTCCCGGTCCATGCGACCGCGTCCGGCAGTCTGGCCGACATGGATCCAGTTGGCGGCGCGGTAGCAGGTTCCGCGGAAGCGGGCCGCATCCACCAGGGTTTCCAGCAGTAGCGGACGACACCCGTATCGAGTCTCCCAGTCGCGCGGCATTTGCCGGGCGCTCAGCGCCAGGATCTTGCTGGCCAGTCCTTTGACTCGTACCCAGGGCAGCACCAGAAATCGGCCATTGTTGACGATGGATTGCAAGTTGTGTTGCCGCTGCTCGTCATTCCAGCCGATCCAGGTATCCCGCGCCTGCATCTTCCAGGCAGGCGAGGTCCAGAGCAGACACGCCAACTCCCGATCGCGATTACGCACCCAATAACGCAGATTCGCGCCAAACGGGACGCGGCATCCCAGATAGTGATGGCGTTCCATCTGCTCGCGCCACAAACAGCTTTCCGCTTTGCCTTGCACTATAGCCATTTCCAGTGGCTCGCACTCGCTGGCCGCGCATTCGACTGTCGTGGACTCGAAACACGGCTTGGATACATCGGCCCGCCGCGGCCCCCGACCGCCCAACTTCCGCAACTCGGGAAGTTGCAGCGCTCCTTCGGCCGCCAGCCGCTCCAACAGTTGCCGGCACTCGTGGTTCTTCAACCCCCCGCCGGGCCGTTGCCACCCCAACAATTCGCAGACGGTACGGGCGATCTCCGTCACTCCCAGTGTGGAGAACTCCGCCGCAGTCTGACGCATCAACTCCAGTTCGTCGGGGGCGAACGTGCGTCCGCAGAATGTCAGTGATTCAGGCATGGCGAGGGAGGGCGATAGCGCGGTTCAGTCCGCGCCGGGCACAATGTCCAGGATCACCGTTTGCGGCGTGCGCAGCAACGACAGTATGCGCCCGAAGGCGTCCTTGCCCTGTTGCCAGCACGTGCGCAATACGCTCACCAGGATCTGCTGTGTGCGCGCTCCTTCCCAGGTCCGGCTCCCACCCCAGACCTTGCGTGCGATCACCATGCCGCGGATCGCCCCTTCGGCGGCGTTGTTGGTGGCGTCCAGGCCGGGGCAGTACAGGAAGGTGAACAACCAAGGCCGTTCATGTTCCAGATGGCGTGCCAGTCGCCGATTGGCTGGATGTCGATACTGCTTCTCCAGCATCTGATCCAACGTGGCCTCCACTCGCCCGGTGGCGCTGCGCAAGCCGTGCTCGGAGATCTCGCCCCGCTCATAACGATCCCGCAACTCCAAACTCGTCTGGAGCAGATGCCGCACCGCCAGGGGAAAACTTGCCGCCGCCGGAGAAGCGATCTGCGCCATCTCTCGACACCGCTTGAGCAGATGGGCCAAACAACTTTGGTGGAAAGCGAACTGGAAGCGGTAGTAGGGCGCCCAGCCGTCGTGCACCAGAAACCCGTCGTAGTCTGCCCCCAGAATCACCGCCGACTGCGCGTATCCTCGTCCCGGCAGAATGGCGTACACAGTCACTTGCGCGCTCACCGCCACATGCAGCCACTGCAGCCGCCCGCCTACTTTCCAGCCGGTTTCATCCACCCCGTTCATCGCACTTTGCTGCGCTGCGTTCACCAATCCGGCATAGGTCGGCTCGGCCCGGCCGGCCATGCGCGCCAGCGCCCGGCACAGTCCCCCGCGACTTACCTCCAGCCCGAAACCATAGGACAGGACTTGCTGGGTATGTCCCAACGACAGTCCCATCTGCTTGTTCAGGATCGCCGCCAGTGTCAACGCCTCCGGCCCTACCTGCACGCCACCCACTCCCACCGCGTCCGATGTCTGCAATGGATGACGTCCCTGCACCCGCCGCGCACAGGCGCGGCAATGGCCCACGGCGATATCGAACCGGCGCACCACGGTTCGCCGCACGATCTCTTCCTGATATTGCGTTGCGCAGCTTTCCGGCTTCACGCCGCCGCCGCAATGCGGACAGCACGACGGCAAGGGGACCGCGATCCGTTCATCCACGCGCGATGGGGTCGGCCGACACGCCTGTCGGCCATAACTACGGCCCGGCTTACGGCCAGGCCGTCTCGGATTGGTTTTTGCTGCTCCGCGCGAGTGCGGCGCCGCCTGACGCTTGCTTGCCCGCAATGCCGCTTCCAGTTCCCGGCGCAGCCGCTCACTTTCCCGCTTCAACTGCTCGATCCGTTTCCGCAGCCTCTCGTTTTCTTGCCGCGCCCGCTCTAACTCTCGCTTGGGAACAAACTCGATGCTCTCAGGCTGGTCACTCCGCTCGGGTCGGCCGGAGGATTTCATACACCCTACAGTAGCCGAAACGGTTCCGTTTGTCCAGCCAATTCTTTCAGCAGACTGAATCTACAGGCATCTCAGACCGGTAAACAAATACGCCGAAACTAACACTTTTTCTGAAGCAACCGGGCGCCCCAATCGACAATAACATCGTAAATGCCGCGCGCGGCATTTCAGATGTTATGCCGACTCCCGGATTATGCCGCGCTAAGTGGTTCTGAAGGTTCCCCATTGCTTTAAGATCGTG
>JBBQUE010000692.1:0-2700 GCA_038212805.1 Bryobacterales bacterium
GGCAACCCACCCTCGCGGAAAGTACTGCGGCTGATGCCCCAGCGCCCGGACGCGCCGGTAAATGTACGCTGCAAGGTTTGCTGCGCCTCACCCGCGAGGTAGGTCTCCAGACCCAGGGAGACGGCGGTCCGGTCCAGCAACCTTTCGGAAGGTTCACCCAGCAGCCTTTCCCCGGCGCGATTCACCAGGCGCAGTTTTTGCGCTCCATCGAATGCGAAAACCGCAACCTCAATTTCTTCCATCACCTTGCGCAGCAGAGCGGTGGCTTCAAGCGCGCCCAACCGCTGGGAGCGTAGGGTTGCGCTCATCAGATTTATCTGCCGCATGGCCTCACCCAACGCATCGTCGCCCCGGACACTGCGCGCGCGAATGGAATAATCCCCTTCGCGGAGAGCTTCCAGCAGGTTGGCCAAGGTGCGCAAAGGCGTGGCCACCCGGTCACGCAGGCTGAATGCGAATCCCAGCCACCAGCCAAGCATGCCCACCGTCAGGATCCAGCCAACCGCGTCCGGCTGGCCATCGCGCCATAGCAGCACCAGCGCCGTAAGCACTCCGGGCAAACCGGCCGTCAGCGCCAGGTAGAAGATCCGTTGCTCGTGAACCAGGCGGCTGCCGCGCTTCATCGGGAATCCGCTCTACAGTCCGTAGCGCTGCATGCGCCGGTACAGAGCGCTGCGGCTGAGTCCCAGGGCCGTGGCCGCGTGGCTAACGTTGCCGCCGTGCCGCGCCATGGATTTTTTGATCAGCAGGGCCTCCACTTCCTCAATACTCATGTCTTCAATGCGCCCGCCGCCTTCGCGCCCGGTCCGCAGCGCCATGTCGGAAGCGCGAATGAATGGGCTGTCCTGCGTCATCAAAACAGCGCGCTCCACCACGTGGTTCAGCTCCCGCACATTCCCTTGCCAGGGGTTCTCCAGCATGGCTTGGATGGCCCCGGGATCGAACCCCACCAGTTGCTTGCGGTAGCGCTGGGCATGGATACGCAGGAAGTAATTGGCCAGCAGCGGAATATCCTCGCGGCGCTCCCGCAACGCCGGCAGGTGGATCTCAATCGTATTCAGGCGGAACAGCAAATCCTGGCGGAAACGCCCCGCGTCCACTTCTTCATCCAGCCGCGCATTGGTGGCCGAGATCACCCGGACATCCACGCGCCGGGTCTTCGACGACCCCACGCGTTCCATTTCGCCGGTCTCCAACACCCGCAGCAGCTTCGATTGCAGATTCATGGGCACGTTCGCGATTTCATCCAGAAACAGCGTGCCGCCGTCGGCCAGTTCGAAGCGTCCCACGCGGTCGATCTTGGCGTCGGTAAACGCGCCCTTCACGTGGCCGAACAGCTCACTTTCGAACACCCCTTCCGCCAGCCCGCCTGCGTTCACCGTCACCATCGGTTTGGAACTGCGGGAGGAAATGGCGTGCAGCGTTTTGGCCACTACTTCCTTGCCCGTGCCGGGTTCGCCCGTGATCAGAATATTCGCATCGGAGGGGCCCACGCGGGTGATCAAGTGCAGCACCGGCTGCATGGCGGGCGCCTCGGCCACCATGGCTGGCGCACCTTCCGCGCGCAACAGCCGGTTCTCCGCCTCCAGCCGTTGCCCCCGCCGCAGCGCGTTCCGCAATTCAATCTGATTGCGGATAATGGCCAGCAGCCGTTCGTTCTCCCAAGGCTTCTGGATGAAGTCGCGCGCGCCCCGGCGCATGGCCTCCACGGCCAGTTCCACGGAGCCCCAGGCGGTCATCACCACTACGGGCAGAATGTGGTCAATAGCCTGAATCCGGTTGAGCAAGTCCAGACCCTCCGCGCCCGATGTTGTGTCGCGGCTGTAGTTCAGGTCCATGACGACGCAATCGAAATCGCGCGCGTCAATAGCGGCCAGAACGGCGGCAGGCGAGTTGGCGGATTCAATCTGATAGCCCGCGCTCTTCAGCAAGAGCCGCAGAGCAGCCACTACGTCGGGCTGGTCGTCGGCTACTAAAACCCGGCAGGTGGAAACGGGGACAGGCATTCCGTTTCAACTATAACGGACCTGCGGCTGGACAAACCCTGCGCCTCCGGTCAGGCCACACCGCCCCACGCCACACGTACGCATTTAGCGTATACTTGGCGAATGAAGCGCCCGCCGATGACGGTCGTCGAAACCGTCCGGTTTCTTCAGGACGCAGATGGCTTGTTGCCGGAATCCGATCGGGCGCGGCCCGTGGAGTTCATCGGTGTCAATCCAGAAGCAGGTGATCTGGTTCCGGAGACCGGCGGCATCAGGAAGTTGCGATGGGCCTTGCCGGGTGGCGGTAAACGCAGCGGGGCGCCGGTGATTTATTTCTATCACAACGAAGGGCTGCCGATTTTCCTGCGCGCGCTGTACGGCAAGAACGAGAAAGCAAACCTAACCTGGGCCGAACGGAATGCGATGGCAAATCTCGTCCCGGCTCTCGTCAATGGTTATTCAAAAGCTCGTGGGAGGAAGTGATGAAACTGAAAAAACCAGCAAGCCGCGCCTTAGCTAAGAAGAGTGCTACGGTGGGCGAACGAATCATCGAAGGTCTGCAAGAAGCGATTGAGTGGTCTAACGGGGAAGAAATTCCAGTTCGAGTCACCCAGGTGCAGGTCCCTGACGTGGACGTTTCCAAGGTCCGACGCCAAATGGGGTTGAGCCAGACGCAATTCGCGTTGAAGTTCGGGTTTTCGCCCGCGACTCTCCG
>JBBQUE010000693.1:0-2680 GCA_038212805.1 Bryobacterales bacterium
GCGCCGCCGTATACCAGCTTTTCGATACGCAGCGTTTGTTCAGCGGGTGTTTCGGTGTGTGGTGCGGGCACGAGGAACCCTTACGGTAACATGGGATCAACCCCATGAAAGCTCGCGTCTTTTCCGGCGTTCAACCGTCCGGCAATCTTCACATCGGCAACTATCTTGGGGCGCTCAAAAGTTGGGTGAAAATTCAGTACGACTACGAAAGCATTTACGGCATAGTCGACCTTCACGCCATCACCGTCTACCAGAATCCCGCTGAACTCCGGGCTAAAATCATGGAAACCGCGGCGCTTTTCCTCGCCGCCGGCATTGATCCCCAGCATTCCTCCATCGTGGTCCAGTCTTCCGTGCACGCACACGCCGAGCTCGCCTGGCTGCTTACCTGCGTCACTCCCGTAGGATGGCTGGAGCGCATGACGCAATACAAAGCCAAGTCACAAGCCCAGGAGACCATCGGCGATGGACTGTTGCAATATCCGGTACTAATGGCAGCCGACATACTGCTTTACCAAGCCGCAATCGTTCCAGTAGGCGAAGATCAGGCCCAGCACCTTGAGCTTACGCGCGACATCGCTCAGCGCTTCAATTCGCTTTACGGTGACACCTTCAAAGTTCCAGCGACGCACCTGCCCACGGTTGGCGCGCGCGTAATGGGGCTTGACGATCCCGAAAGAAAAATGAGTAAATCGGCAATGGGGTCGGGCCATGCGATTGCTATGCTCGATCCAGTCGATCAGGCTCGCAAGAAAATCATGCGCGCCACTACGGATTCAAACCCGGCGGTGGATTTCGAAACCATGGGCGCGGGCGTCCGCAACCTGCTTGGAATGTTTCAGGCCTTGTCCGAAGAGCCGGACGACAAGATGCGTCATCGCTTCAGCGGCATGCGCTACGGCGACCTGAAGAAGCAGGTTGCGGAGATGGTGATCTCCCACTTGGAGCCGTTTCAGAAGCGGTACAACGCAATCGTAACGGAAGAAGGCTTTCTCGATTCGATTCTCAAGAAAGGCTGCGAGCGCGTGTCCCCCATCGCCGATTCCACCGTCGCGCTAACAAAGCAGCGGATGGGCCTTTACACCGGTTGACTGCGTACCTGCGCCTGATCCGGAGTAATCGGAACTTCCGGCTGCTTTGGTTTGCTCAAATCGTAAGCGAGCTTGGAGATTGGCTCTACACGGTCGCAGTGTTCAGCCTGCTGCTTGAATTTACCGGAAAGGCGCAGTCGATCGCACTCGCGTTTGTACTCCAAGTGCTTCCTCAGTTCTTCGCCGCGCCCAGCGCAGGCATTCTGAATGACCGCATCAGCCGCAAGAAGGTGATGATTTTCGCCGACTGGGCGCGCGCGGCTATTGTCCTCTGCATGATGTTAGTCAGGACGCCGCAAGCAGTACCGCTGCTGTACGTGCTGTTGGTGTTGGAAACGATCATGTGGGCTTTGTTTGAGCCGGGTCACCACGCCGTTATCCCTAACATTACTTCGCAGGAAGAGGTGGTAATCGCCAATACTCTATCGTCAACGACATGGTCCTTCAACTTCGCGATGGGTTTTGCGTTGGGCGGAGTGATGGCCGCATTCCTGGGCCGCAATACCGTTTTCGCCATCAATTCATTGTCCGTTGTGGCATCGGCACTGCTGATCGGCCGGATGCGATTTTATGAACCGCACGCCGAAAATCTGCCGCCCCTACGTCTTCGGGATCTGTTCGACTATTCCCCGATTCGCGAAGGCATCCGCTACGTCTGGAAAGATTCGTCTCTGCGCGCCACGATATTCGTAAAGGCTGGCCTCGGTCTGCTGGGCGCGAACTGGGTCATCATTCCGATCTTCGGCGAACGTGTATTTCAAGTTCACCTGGCCGGGTTCACGGCGCGGCAGAATGGAATGTTGAGTATGAGTTTGCTGATGGGCTGCCGCGGTCTGGGAGCGATTCTCGGTCCCGTGTTGAGCGGGTATTGGGCCGGTGGACGGCCAAACCGCATGCGGCTCGGCATCTTATACGGATTCCTATTCGCCGGGGCAGGCTACGTCTTGCTCGGAATTGCGCCCAGTCTGGCGTTGGCCTGCGCCGCCGTGGTGTGCGCCCACGCGGGTGGGTCGATGCTGTGGGTATTCTCGGCAACGCTGCTGCAACTCCAGACAGAGGACCGATTCCGCGGACGCGTCTTCTCAGCTGAGTTTGGATTGAGCGTAATTACGATGTCTCTATCGAGTTACTCTGCCGGTTTGTTGGTGGATCGTGCCGTACCGGTTCAACACGTCGCGATCCTAGCCGGAGCCGTGATGATGGTCCCCGCGTTGATGTGGGCGTGGGTGCTGCAAAGGTGGCGCGCAGAAATGGATCCGATTAAAAGCCGCTTGGAGTAATCCAGAAACTCTCTTGCCACTTTCCACCCGGCGCAATGCTTTGCAATTCCGGGTACAGCCCCGCCTGATTCAAATTGAACGCGTCTGTAATTCCCGACATCGGCTCGAAACAAATAAAGTCCCGGCCAGGCGGCGCATATACTACCGCCACCTTATATTTCGGTCCGAAGCGTATCGAGATTTTCTGGCTCTTGCCCTGCACCGAGAATTCATCGCCCTCCACCACGCCGCCGTAAACATCGTCAAGTTGGCGGCCTGCGAGCCCAAAGCTATCGCCCCCGCTCAAAGGCGTTGCCTCGCCAGTCGGAA
>JBBQUE010000694.1:0-2676 GCA_038212805.1 Bryobacterales bacterium
TCTGACGCCCATGGTTCCGGGTGTCCAGCACGCCTCCATTGCCATCACATCGGGTGGCCAATCCGTGACGGTGCCCATCACGATCACCAGTCAACCGGTGGACGGTCCGGTCATGGGTTCCGTGGTGAACGCCGCCTCGCAACGCATCAGTCCCGTTGCTCCGGGCGAGATTATATCCCTGCATGGCTCGGAGGTCGGATTCGTCAAGCCGGACCAGTCACAGGTTCGCGTCCTATTCGATGACATCCCGGCAACCATTCTTTATGGCGCCCAATGGCAAATCAACGCCATTGTTCCCAACACTCTGGCTGGAAGGCAGGCGACGCAGATGCGGGTGGAAGTCGCAGGGCTTCGGTCGCCAACCTGGGGCCTTCCCGTCGCGCCGGCCTCGCCCGCGATCTTCACTCTGAACGGTACCGGTGTAGGGCAGGCGGCCGTTCTCAATCAGGACAACTCCGTCAACGGCGATCAGCAGCCCGCTTCGGCCGGTTCTGTTATCCAGATCTTCGGGACCGGAGCGGGTCTGAGCCTTACCCCCTCTGTGAAGGTGACTATCGGGAGCATTGACGCCCGAGTGCTGTTTGCGGGGCAGGCTCCCGGAGCCGTCAAAGGCTTATTCCAGGTCAACGCCGTAGTGCCTTCAGGCTTAACGCCGGGAACCGCGCAGCCACTGATGCTGAGTGTAGACGGAACTCCAAGTCAGAATGGAGTTACCGTTGCCATTAATTGATTTTCCACCGATAATTTCGCGGCGGCGGTCGATAAGTTTCATGAAGACGATGGCTAAGGATTCCAGGACCAGGCGCGAAGAGCGCAACACCACACCGGCTTCGGTGAAGGTGATGTGGCAGGACCGGTTTGGCCGGGAAAAGTACGCCATCGTGCAGTCGTTCGACATCTCCGCCTCGGGAATGCGGCTTTCGCTACCGGAGCCCGTTGAGCTGCGCTCTTTGGTACAGCTTCAATGTCTCCCGCTGAAAATCCACGGGACTGCCTCGGTCCGTCATTGCGAGCGCAAGCGCGGGCAGTATCTGGTGGGTTTGGAGTTCCTGGGCGGCCTGAAATGGAAGCCGCCCGCCCCGCCTGCCGCCGAAGCCGCTGAATCAGAGCTTCAGGAGCTTGATCGAACCGTTTGTCGATGACAACTCAAGCGTCGGACCGCCGGAGCCGATGGTCCCTTCCAGGTCGCTCTTCGAAAACGAACCCGACCTGGTCACTTCAAAATCGCTGGTGACCCGGGAATGCGCGGTATGCGCCCGTACGCGCGCGCTGGCATTCTGGGGAAGGTGCAGCGTAACGGACGAATTCGTGGTTTCCGCGCGCACGTCCGGCAGCTTCGATCCTTCTATCCGCAGATCAATGCTGCCATTAGTGGAATGCGCCTTCACGGGCCAGTTCGCGGCGGCGTCCGTTAAGGCTGCATTGATGGATCCGTTGCTGGTGCGCGCCTCGAACGATCCCCGCGCCACGTCTGCCTGAATGCTGCCGTTAGTGGTGTATAAGTTGGCGTTGCCCTCAACCCCGCGCGCTTCCACGTTGCCGTTGGTGGTTTTCGCTTCCACGTCGCCGTGCAGTTTCTGGATGCGGATCGCCCCATTCGTGGATCGCAGCCGCGCCGTGCCGTCGATATCCTCAACGCGAATCCCGCCGTTGGTGGTTACGATGGAATTGAGCAATACCTTGCGCGGCACGCGGATGCGGTATTGTGCGCCCGAATTGCCGTGGCCATCCACGGGGCGAATCGTGCGGAGCCGCACGGCACTGCTGTTGCTAGCGCTGGCGTCGATCTTCACGTCGTCCAGCCCGCCTTTCGTGGAGGCGAACTTGGTGCCATTTACATCCACTGTGTTTTGTTCCCAGCCGATAATTTCCACCGATCCGTTGGAGTTGTCGATCGAGAGCGTGCCGCCAGCAGTTAACGGGAAATTCAGGTGGAAGTCCTCTTTATAGCGTTGCGAGTCGCCAAAGTCTGCAAAATCAATACATCCGCTCAATCCCACGGATAAGAAGGTCAAGGGTACGGCGCGCCACAGATGCAACATTAATCACCTCGGTTGGGAATTACGTAAATCGGCAGCGGCCGGTTCCAATTTTTGTCCCACTTGCCAGATCTCTACAAGATACAATGAGGCGGAATGCCCGAGACAACCGCTGAGACTACAATTCGTCCCACCATGAAGTTCATCCAGATCGGCTTCGTGTTGGCGCTGCTGGTAGTGATCGCGGCGGTGATCGTGCATTTCCAATTCCTTAATGAGCCGGAAGGGCGAACTCCGTGGCTACCGTTATTGGCTGTTCTCCTGCTGCTTTTCCCGCTTTCGAATGTGGTGCGGCGCCGGTTCGTCACGCTGACCATCAAAGCGGATAAGCTGTACTACGAAATCGGGGCCATTTCGAAAAGCACCCGGATCATCCAGATCCATAAGATTCAGGACGTGCGTGTGCAGCAAACCCTGGCCCAGAGAATGTTCGGTATTGGCGACCTCTCCATTGAGACCGCCGGCGAAACCAGCCGGTTGACCGTTTCTAATCTGGATAATCCCAAATCTCTGGCGGAGAAGATCCTGGAGTTGGCCGGTACCGAGCAGGGCCGGCCGCACTCGATTTAGCAGTTCTGGTTAGCTCTTCTTGGCTGCGGGAGCGCACGTGGCCAGGGAGTGTTCGTTCTCGCCATAG
>JBBQUE010000695.1:0-2669 GCA_038212805.1 Bryobacterales bacterium
GTGAACTCTCATTTCACACGCCGCTTTCACTTGGTCCTCTACCGTGGGTTTGGGACTTCAGCACTGAACATTGGACTTACGGTGCCTTGAGAACAACATTGGACTCGGTAATTGTGACGCAGGTCACGAAAGTGCCGGGCTTCCTCGAACGGCACATAAGTACCGGGCCTAAGGGTAAGGAACAACCGTACGAAGACGCTGCTCGATCAAAGCCGACAGATTGGGGCCACATTCAGAGCAGGACAGAAGCGGTCGTGTTCGCGATTGCAAATCTCTCAAGACGACCTGGAACGTATCGCATAACTTTGGATGGAGACGGGCAAACGTCATTTAGCCTGAAAACCGAAGTTCGAGGAGTGAGCAGCGGGCCAAGGATCTGAGACAACAGGAAGATGGAATCAGACGCTACGGACAAACCAGTCCCGCGCGAGATCAAGGCCCTGTTGTCGGATGAGCGGTTGATCCTGCGCGAGACGGAACGCGCCGTGACCCCATTTGGCGGGATCGCGGTTTTCATTTCCTTCCTGGATAAGGTCGGCTTCGTGACGGCGGTGCGGCAGCACATGCCGATCCGCTGGCGATCGCCGAATCACATCGACCCGACTTCCACCTTCACCGCTTTCCTGGTGTCAGTGCTGGTGGGAGCCAGACGCTTCGCTCACGCCAGCCTGCTGCGCGGCGATCGCGCCCTGCATGCGCTGCTAAGCATGGACCGTTTTCCCACCGACGACACCATCCGCAATCTGTTTCGCCAGTTCGGGATGGGCCAGGTACAGCGTCTGTTTGAACCGCTGGCGGAGTGGCAGATGCAACGCTTGCCGCGGCGGCAGGAGGGCTATACGCTCGACCTGGATTCGACCGTTTTTGAACGTTATGGCCAGCAAGAGGGTTCGCTCAAAGGACACAACCCCCGCAAACACGGACGGCCCAGTCATCATCCCCTATTGGCCGTGCTCAGTGAGGCTCACTTCCTCCTCCACGGCTGGCTTCGCAGCGGCAACTGCGGAACCAGCCGTGGCGTGGAGGAGTTTCTCAAAGAAGCTCTCGCGCTGTGGGGACAGCGCGAAAAGATCCGCCTGCTGAGAGCCGATTCGGGCTTCTTCGATGACAAGCTGCTGAGCTTTTTGGAACAGCGCCTGCTGCCTTACATTGTAGTCGCCAGGCTCACACCTTGGGTGAAACGCGCCGCCCAGCGGGTAGAGCAATGGACGATACTGGACGACGACTACGCCGCAGGTGAGTTTCAGCTTCGGCTGCACGGTTGGGATGTAGAGCGGCGATTCGTGGTGCTTCGCGAGCGGTGCGCGAGGGTCGCGACAGTGTGGGCCGCAAGCTGATCGACGTGCCGGGCTACACCTTCCGCATCTTCGTCACCAGTTGCGCTGACGCCCCGGAGGAGATCTGGCGCGGCTACAACCGGCGCGCTGACATGGAAAACCGCATCGCCGAACTGAAGCACGATCTGGGCGCCGACGGTTTCTGCATGAAACAGTTCTTCGCTACTGAGGCTGCTTTTCGCGCTGTGTTGCTGCTGTTCAACCTGCTGGCCGAATTCCAACGCGCGGCCGGTTTACCCGTCTATCGCCAACCGGCCACCCTCCGGGCCCAGGTACTCACCTGCGGCGCCATCCTCGGACGAGCCGGCCGTCGCTTGGTGATCCATCTGTCGGAAAGTTGGGGCGGGCTGAAGACCAGAAACCCCTTGTTGGATAGCATCTTGAAGTGGCAAATTCCAACTTCGCCGAAGTTGGAACTGGCACCCGAAACCTGAGCCTGACAGTCCCAAACCGCACTTCAAAATCCGACGGTCAGGAGGTCGATCAACGCTCAAATTCGGAATTCAGGTTTAGATTTGCTCCCGCGCAAGCGCTCGCACACTATGCACTTTCCGTCTATGAGCACTTCGTCTCCACTCCTGTCCAAATTGGTGCGTCTACGAGTCCGGCTTCAATATTGAATCCCCTGATTACCGAATGCGAACGGTCGCAAATCCGTAGCCGGATCAGAAGGCCAGGGCCAGCAGGAAACGGAACGTCCGGCCGGCGTTGAGAGTGTTGTTGATCTGCCCGAAATTAGGCGCGGCAAGCGAGGAGCCTGGTTCGGCGAACTGCGGCGTGTTGGTGAAGTTGATCGACTCCGCGCGGAGGGTCATCTGAAATTCGCGAGCTAAGGTCCAGGTGCGGGCCATCGACGCGTTCAGGTTCGCGATCTTTCCTTTGCGGAACGTGTTGCGGCCGAGGTTCCCCGCCATTTCGGCGGGCGCATTTATAAAGCGAAACGCGGACCTGGGAAGAAGCTGCCGAGACGTGGCGGGATTTCCAACGGTGCGCCCGAGAACGGCGGGGTCGAGAATGAATGGGCGGTCGCCGGGCGAGCCGTCCACGTTGCCGAAGCCGGGTCCGTCGGAGCCTGAGTTGACAGTGAACGGCGTGCCACTTTTCAGCAGATAGACCGCCGAGGCGCTCCAGTTTCGAAAGATCATCCCCAACCAGCCCGAGCCCCGGCGCCCCGTGTCATAGCTCGTCTGGAGCAGGAAGGCATGCGGCTGATCGAAGTCGCTTAAGCCTTTCAATTCCCCACGGGAGTTGAACTCAGTAGGCCCAATGGCGGGGTAACGACCGCTGCCAGCTCCGGTGCTGAAATAATCCCCTCCCAAGTCGATGGCCTTG
>JBBQUE010000696.1:0-2666 GCA_038212805.1 Bryobacterales bacterium
ACAACGACCTCGGATAAACACCCCGTGATTTTCTTGATGGGCGACCAAACCGAACCTTCCAATGTGTCCGGCGGCGTTGCGAAGTTGATCTGCCTGTATGGAAAATGCCACTACCGGGAAATGATCCTGCTGTTGCCGTTCGTCGTGCGCGACGCGGGAACGCGATGGCACAACTACGTGGTGCGCATGTACCTCGACGATTCCGGCGCGGTGCTCGGGGGAAACGCGATCTACGGTTATGCGAAAGAAGTTGCGCTGCTTCAACAGACCAACCCGTCCACCGTTACCACTTTGCGGATTTACCCCGTGTTTGCAACCCGCATCTTCGAAAGCACGGTTGAAGTCATCGGGCCCTGGGTGAAGCCTGCGGCGGCTGCGACGGCATTACCACGCTGGCCTGAACTGCAGGAAGTTTTCAAGCTGCCCATGCTTGGACAGCTACCTTCGGACATCACCAACCCGCTCACTTTCATCTGTTCGTATTGGGAGTGGGACTTCACGAATGCAGAGTTGGCAGGCGCTTCGACCCAAACCCGGATCGTCCGGAAGTTCCGCGACGGCATGGAACACTGGGCGACGGCCGATCCGGTCGGGAATTCACCCGATGGCTCGGTTGCAATGCGGGGCGTTCGTTGGCGCCTGGCCCTGCCCCCTGAGGGTTGTCAGGCTCCCTGACTTTGGGGACCTGAAGCGACCTGCGGCTGGCCGAGGTCACCAGCACCTTGGCTCGCATCAAGAAACCGCTGGACATTTCAAGCCCCGTGAATGAGGATACCGCAGGCCCGGTCTTTGTGCCAAGCGGAGCGGTTTTCTGTAGGAGAAGCGATGGAAAACATGAACCAAGGCGCAGCACATCCTGCCCCCGACGCAGAACGGCGTCTGGCCACCGCGCTAAAGTGCGATATCGTGGACTCCACCCATATCTGGCGCGACCTTGATCCGTCCGACGCATTGGCGCTTTCGCGGCGTTTCAGGAAAACCGTGGAGCAGGTTGTCGAGCGCAACGCCGGGCATATTGAACGCTGGGAAGGCGATGGCGCGCTGGTGTTATTCGGTTATCCCGAGGCGCTGGAAGATGCCCCCGATACCGCGGTGCGTGCCGGCCTGGAACTGGCGCAGGCCATACGGGCGGTCAGCATCGCCGACGTGGCGCTGGAGTTTCGCGTTGGCATCGCGTCTGGGGCGATTTCAGTGGATCTGGTGAGCAAATCACTGGACGGCATTGCTTTCAACGTGGCCGAACGGCTCAAGGCAATGGCCGAACCGGGGCAGGTGGTGATCTGCGACGCCACCAAGAAACTCGCCAAGGGCTTTTTCACCTATGCAAACCTCGGAAAACGCCAGGCCAAGGGGTTTGACGACGGCTTGCAGGCATGGCGCGTGGTGGGCGAATCGACGCTGGCGTCGCGTTTCGAAGCCCAACGGTTCGACAACTCCCGCGACGAAATCATCGGGCGGGTCGAGGAACTTGCAGCCCTTGAATACGCCTGGACGAAATCGCGCTCTGGTCGCGGCCAGGTTGTACTGATGATCGGCGATGCCGGCATGGGGAAGTCCCGGCTGGCACATGCCGTGCTCGATTGGGCATCCCGGGATGGCGCATGCAAGCTGGAGGTTGACTGCACGCCCAGCACGCGCAACAGCCCGCTTTTTCCGGTCGGAGTCCTGCTACGCCGCACCGCAGGCATCAACGCTGCCGCGGACAAAGGCGAAAGAGCCGCATTGGCGCAAGAACTTCTGGCACTTTCCCATGACAAGGCGGAAGTGCCCGCCGCCATGGCTTGTCTGGCGACGCTGTTCGGTTTGGCGGCGGCGCCCATTCCGGCCGACACGACGCCGGACGCGGTCCGCGAACAGACGATTTCCACAGTGGTACGGATACTGCTCTCTATGGCTTCGCGCGCGCATCTGGCGTTGCTGTGCGAGGATCTTCATTGGGCGGACGATACGACCGCTAAGCTAATGCAGCGCTTCGCGGAGGAAATCGCGGGGCTCCCGGTAATGCTGATTACCACCACCCGTTCCCGGTCCGACGCAGCGCTTGATGCCTCCAGACTCGAAGGCTTCTACCTGCCTGTTACGCTGGAGCCTCTGTCCGGCGCCATGGCGGCCAGCTTGGTCCGCTCCGTGGCCAAGGACGGCACGCTACCCGCCGAACTGGTGCAGGAAATCGTCGCGCGTTGTGAAGGCGTGCCGCTGATTCTCGAGGAGGTAACCCGTGGCACGCTGGAGACAGCCGCGCAAGGCCAACCCGTCCGCTTCAATGCATCGTCCCTGGGAACTGTGCCAGACCCGCTCCAGTTGGTGGTCGAGTCGCGGCTGGAGCGCTGGCACCAGCACAAGACCGTGGTGCAGGCGGCATCAGTCCTGGGGCGTGAATTCTCCATCAGCCTGCTGGAAAAAATGGTTCCGGGCGAGGCGCTCGGCGTGGTAGGCGCGGTCGATCTGCTGGCCCAACACGGCTTGTTTGCGCCGCGGTCGTCCGATTCGTCCGACAGGGCCCGCTTCACCCACGCCATGATCCGCGACGCGGTCTACCAGACGCTGTTGCGCGATGACCGGCGCGAGCTCCACTCCCGCGTGGCCGACACACTGAGCGCCGGTGACCCGGCCAGCGCGGACGCGTCGGCGGATCACCTCGCGCAACATCTGTACGAGGCTACACG
>JBBQUE010000697.1:0-2665 GCA_038212805.1 Bryobacterales bacterium
AACCCCTGGCCGGCCGGCTGATCGGCAGGGATCCCCAATACATTGAAAAGCTTTGGCAGGACATGTCCCGGTCTTTCTTCTATCCTCCGGGGCGCGAGAAGATGGATGCCCTGGGCGCTTTGGATCTCGCGCTCTGGGATATCAAGGGCAAAGTGCAGAAGATGCCGGTGCATCAAGTTCTGGGCGGCATGGTGCGCAATCACTGCGAATGCTACAACACGGCGGGCAGCATCCCTACCATCAAGCCGGGCATGGGGGTCAGGGAGCGGGCCCAGGCTACCGTGGAAGCGGGTTACCGGGCGTTCCGGATGGGCGCGGCCGACACGCCGCCCAACGGCACGTTCAACACGCATGAACGCCTGAACAAGCTGCTGGAGGATTGCGCCGCGGCGCGTGAAGGCGTGGGCAAGAACGGCGACTGGTGCGTGGATTTTCATCAGCGTTTCGACCTGATCGAGGCCGTGCGCGGATGCAGCCTGATTGAACACCTGGCCCCCTATTTCGTGGAGGATCCGGTGCGCGCCGAGGCCTTCCTGGAAGATCTGCCGCTCCTGCGCAGGCAGGTGAAAGTGCCCATCGCGGCGGGCGAGGAGTGGGGCCACCGCTGGGACTTCAACAAGCTGGTGGAGGCGCATGATATCGATTACATCCGCGCCACCCTGCCCAACGTCGGGGGCATCACCGAGATGATGAAGATCGCGGCCATCTGCGAGACGCACTTCGTGGGCATCATTCCGCACTTCACCGGGCCCATCGCTACCGCCGCCCTGGTGAACTCGCTGGGAACGTTCTCGGGGCCCGTCCTGATGGAATACAACTTCCAAGGCAAAACCCTGCCACATTTGCCCGCATGCCTCGATTTCAGGAATGGCAAGCTGTGGCCCAACGAGCGCCCAGGCCTGGGGGTGGAACTGGATATGAGCCAGCTGAAGATGGTGGCCGAAATCACCCAGCCCTGGACCAACCGGGCGCAAACTTATTTCCGTCCCGATGGGTCCATCACCAACTGGTAGGTAGACCGCTACCAGTTGCCTTGCATCGGCCGCCTGTCGAGTTCAGCCGACCGGACGCGGCCGCTTTCGAAGTCCACGGAGCATGAAAAGCGGTACTGCTCGGCCCGCTGGCCGCGATGAACATCAATCATGCCCACGATCCAGTCTTCCCGGCCAACAGTATTGTCAGCCGCGGTGCGATTGAAGTGGATCTCGCTCTTCCGGAACCGGCTTGTCGCCTGACGGAAAATCTCGTTCTGGCAGACGCGCACAGCCTCGTCCCTTGCGAAGCCATGATTGTAGCGGTGAAAGTAATCGCTATCGCGATAAGTGGGGCGATACTGGCCTTCATCGGGACGGTACTGGCCCTGGTTATCCTGCCGATAACGGTCGTTCGAGCGATCGGCGGCGGGGTTGCCGTTGCCATAGGGCACATTGTTATAGGGCCCGTTGTTATAGGGCGCGTTTTGATTCGCGCTGTTATTCGCGCTTCCGTTATATCCCTGCCCCCGTGCATCCCACGTCAGATCAAACGTATAACCTTCGGCCCCATTGTCCTTATCTTCGATTCGCACCACCGCCACGCCGTCATTGCGCGGATCGCGAATCAAGGTTTGCCGGCCCCTGCCATCGACGCCCGCGAAGTTGAACCCGGCTGGGTTCACAGGCATGGGGGAGGAGCAAACGAACCGCCTCCATTGCGCCGGTTGTCCGGAAATGGTGCGCAGAGTTGCCGTGGTGCCGCGCACCTCCACTTCGGCTTCGTTATCCACCACAACTTCGATGGTGCACTTTCCTTGATCCGCGCGCCCGTCACCGGTAATAACGGCATTCCGCCGGTCGACTTGCCCGTACGCCGTACCCGCTAGGGTGGCGCACAAGGCCACGCTCAGCATCCAGTTGAGTTTCATGGTTCATCCTCAGCCCCCGAGGGAGCACTTCGATGACCAACCTGGAAACGGCCGTGGCCGCACCGGAAATG
The DNA here is from genome assembly GCA_038212805.1 of Bryobacterales bacterium. Lineage (GTDB taxonomy): Bacteria > Acidobacteriota > Terriglobia > Bryobacterales > Bryobacteraceae > JANXQZ01. The sequence continues at coordinate 1,975 of JBBQUE010000697.1, forward strand.
ACCGTTTGCTTTTCACCACAATACGTTGCAGTAAAAAGAGTTGTGACCCGACGGGTGATCTGCGCGGCAGTTGGAAGACGTGGGCGGCAAAGGCTGCGAAGGGTTATGGAGCGTGCGTCGAATTTACTTTTGTTTCTGCCCTGGCGCTAACCCGTCCAATAAACCGATCGGCGGGCAAGAGAACTACCTGTGAGATATCCGGGTTATAAGCTGGCTACGGCGCCTGACCTCATCGGCGGTCAGGTCTTCCTTCGATAACTGAAGTTCCCATACGTGGCCGGCGAGTGGCCGGGATCCAAAGTGCCAGTCGCCCGTAAGCAGGGGGAAATCGCTGGGGGACGTTTCGCCCGCCAACTGCGTTTGAGATGCCAGCACGCCATCCACCCACAAGGACACCTCGCGATCCTTTCTTGAGATCGCCACGTACGAGATCTTATCCGGGACCAGTGTGATCTCCCCCGCGGGTACGAACTTCACGCCGGTTCCGAATGCCAGGGAGTAACGATTGGTATTCGCGCCCAACTGCTCCAGGCTGAAGCCGCTGCTCCCGCGGGTGCCAGTAATATTACCCAGAATCGTCGCAAAAGGAACCTGCGTGGCGGCCGGCTGAACCAGCGCTTCCACTGAGAAATTGCCGGGCGGGTTGAAAAGGCACTCGGGATTGACCGAGGCCAGGCCAGACCGCGCCGCC
>JBBQUE010000698.1:0-2661 GCA_038212805.1 Bryobacterales bacterium
GGGGCGCTCGGGCCGGGGTCCGACGAAACTCATTTCGCCGCGAATCACATTTAAAAACTGCGGCAGCTCGTCCAGCCGGCATTTCCGGATGAATTTGCCCACGCGGGTCGCGCGCGGGTCGTCCTTGGTGGCCCACTGCGCGCCCTTGGCCTGCTCCGCATCCACGCGCATCGACCGGAACTTCAGCACATCGAACGTTCTTCCGCGATATCCGACGCGCTCCTGGCGAAAGATGGCGGGCCCTTTAGAATCCAGCTTTACCGCGATCGCGACCAGGCCCATCAAAGGCAGGGAAATCACCAGACCGAAAATCCCGAAGCTGAGATCCAGCGCCCGCTTTACCGCCAAATTGAGGCGGGAACGCCGAAAACCGTCGGTGTAGACAAACCAGCTCGGGTGAATGCTCTCGAGCCAGATGCGGCCGCTCAGCGAGGACATCGTCGAGTGCGCATCTTCCACCCGGACGCCCTGCACGCGCAGCCGGACCAGCTCACGAACCGGCATCCGGCCGCGTCGGTCCTCCATGGCGACCACGATACGCGCCAGGCGGTATTGCTCCGCCAGTTTTTCCAGCTCATCGGCCGAGCCAATGACGCGGTGCCCGAACAAAGTTTCGCCCGTCCCCGATTCCCCCGGCTTGGCTTCGATAAAACCCACCAGATTGACGTTCAGATCGTCGCGCGCGGTGAGTTCCCGCGCCACGTTCAACGCCATTTCGCGCGTCCCCAGAATCGCGATATTCTGTTTGGGCGCGGCGATCTGCCAGGCGCGGTCGAGCACCACCCGGTTGATCGTGACAAAGGCGGCCACCAGAGAGACGCTGATCACGAAGGTGCCGCGGCCAATCAGCAGGCCGGGGAAGATATAGTAAAGCGCGCCCAAAACCACGCACGCGCTTCCGAGCGACTGTCCGAGCGAAATGAGCTGGTCGCTTCGCCCGCGCAACACGTTCAGGTTGTATAGATCGCTGTAGTAGAAGCAAATCTGCACGATCAGGATAATCACCAGGCCCTGGATGGCGATCTCCGGACAACGAACAAACAGCGCCATTTCATCGGGACTGTTCCAAAAACGTAAACGCAGCCCGCAGGCGATCGCCAGCGCGATCAGCACGCCCTCTATGAACATCAAGAGGACGCTTTTGGGAGATACGTATTGATTAAAGATCCGAATCATCGCGATCGTCTGGCCTGCCTACCGCTTCTCGACATTTCGCGGCGTCCACTGCACCGATAACTGGACGCCATGCTGCGCCGATTTGTATGGCGCTAAACTGCTGTGGCTCGAGTAGGCTGCAAACATGTAGCCGGTTTGCACCGTCATGTGGCCGCTTAACCGCCGGCTGACTCCGAGTCCGGCTCGCCATCCGTTCACATCGCCGAACAAGCCGCCTTGGAACTGCATGCGCATGTAATTGGCGCCGAGCCCCCAGTTAAGCCCGGGGCGGTTCCAATTCCAGGCGGCATTGATCATCGTCGATTTCGCCGCTCCGGCGCCGTAGCTTTGGCCTAGCGATGCGTCGTATGCGCCCAGCAACGTGTGCGCGTAGGTCCGGTAGCCCAGGCTCCCTCCATACACCGGGGTCGAGCCGATATGTACCGGGTATAGCGACGTCAGGCTGATCATCTTACCGGCGCCCGCATGCGCCTGCGCAAACCAGTGCGTACCCATGGTCCGGTTGATGGAGGCCGTGGCGCGCGTGGTGTATGCCTGTTGCAGTTGCGAGAAACCACGGTTGGCCGTTAAATCCACGCCTAGCTGCGTGCGCGGTGAAAGGGAATAGGAAATGGCCACATCGGCCGAACCTTCAGTGGCCCGGGCGAGCAAATAAGCGTACTGCGGCCCGTCCTGCCGGTTGCCGTCATTCAGATGCCTGACCTGGCTGGCGTTGGATGAAAAGTTGATCGTAAGCCTGCGTGTGGCCGCGTAGCCCAGCGTTGTGGCGAGCGACGTGGTAAAGATTCGGTTCCCAAAAAACAGCGTCCGCTCAGGCGACTCAATCATGGGCGCGCCCGTAAGTAAAGAAGCCAATTGATCGTTGTTATATTTGCCCGTGAGCACCGCCGCGGCTAGATCGTCGAAACTTCCAGGCGCCGCCGCCACGCTGCTGAACAGGGTGGGGCTGAACAACAACTGGTCGTAGGTGCTGATCCCGGTAGTGCCGGAGAAGCCCCAGTTCCATTTGCCGCTCAGCTTCTTGCTGCCGCTGAACGTCACCAGATGATTTAGGGCGCTTAAATTCGTATAGCGCACCTGGCCGGTGTAGCCGCCGACGTACATCACGGAGAAACTGCCTTTCTCGGTGCGCCGCGACCAGCCACCGGCGGCCGAGCCTCCATAAGTTGCGTCTCCTTTTAAATTTTGCGCATTGGGCAGGAAACCGCTCTGCGGATTAAAGACCGACTGCCAGCCCAGAAAGCCGGTAACTCCAAAAAACTGTAGTCCCCCGTTCGGAGTCCCGTACGAGCTATTACCGGAGAGCAATGACGATTGGGCGCCTAGAGGAGTGGTGCTCATGGCCGCCATTACCGCCACCAGCGTCCAGCCTGGAGCGCGGTATAGGTTACTCCGTCGCGTACGTTCTAAACCGTTCATAAATATCACCTTCCCGCCGGAGCACCGGCAGCTAGACCGCGGAGATTGCAGCTTTTCATCTTATAC
>JBBQUE010000699.1:0-2656 GCA_038212805.1 Bryobacterales bacterium
GCAGCGCACGGCCATCGGCATCACCGGCAATTCGGGGACGGTCGAGGCCGGCGGTATCAGCGAGATGCCGGGCGTGGGCGAGGTCATCCGCGTCACCAAGCCTTATAAGCTGGTCAGCCGCGACGTCAAGCCTGAGGATACGGTCATCCACTTCCCCGGAGCCGCGTGCACCATCGGCGGCCGCGATTTGGCCATCGTCGCCGGCCCTTGCGCCCTGGAAAATCGCGAGCAGGTTTTTGCCGTCGCCCACCTGGTGCATCGCGCGGGCGCCGGGTTCTTTCGTGGCGGCGCCTACAAGCCCCGCACCTCTCCTTACTCTTTTCAAGGACTGGGCGAGGAAGGCCTGCGCATCATGGCCGAAGTCCGCGACCGCACCGGCATGCGCATCATCACCGAGGCCGTGGACCATCAGTCCCTCGAGCTGGTGGAGCGCTATGCGGATGTCATTCAGATTGGCGCGCGCAACATGCAGAACTTTGCCCTGCTCAAGCTGGCGGGACAGGCGCGCAAGCCGGTGCTGCTCAAGCGCGGTATGTCGGCCACACTCGAAGAGCTGCTCATGGCCGCCGAATACATTATGAGCGAGGGCAACTACCAGGTAGCGTTGTGCGAGCGCGGCGTGAGAACGTTTGCCGACCACACGCGCAATACCCTCGATCTGAGCATTGTCCCCGCGGTGCATCGCTTGAGCCACCTGCCCATTCTGGTGGACCCCAGCCACGGTACCGGAAAGCGCAACAAGGTGCCCCCCATGTCACTGGCGGCCATCGCCGCCGGCGCCGATGGATTGATGATCGAAGTACATCACGACCCCGACCGCGCACTATCCGACGGCATGCAGTCGCTGTTTCCCGCCCAGTTCGACCAGTTGATGACCGAAGTCAGAGCCATAGCCGCCGTCGTAGGACGCACCATTCCCGCAGTGTGCTCGCCGGCTGTGGCGAACGATCTGTCGGCAGTCGGGACTTCGACCGCGGCGCACGCGCCTCGCGGCTAGTAAGCAAACCGCCCTGAACCTTGTCATCTGGAGTGAGCTTCTAAGTCTTGTTCCAGCGAAGATTCTTGCCGATGATCTTGGTCCTGTTCTTCCACCATGCTCCCGAGAAGTTGTATAGAAAGCATTCGCCAGGCAATCACACCTTACGCCTTGTCATCCTGGAGCGAGCTCTTGCTTCTTGTTCGAGCGAAGGACCTCGCGTTTTCTCTTGCACTTGTTTTTGCTTTCGAATAAAGGGAAGCAGTGGGCTTAAGCCCATTGAATAAGCGACAATAGAAATGTGGGCTTCAGCCCCGGCGCCTTTCAACCAAATCATGCTCACCAAATCCCCCCCGCGAAGCGGACAAACGAAAACGCGATTCGCGGTTTTCTTCGCATTGCTTTGCGCCGTTACCCTGACCAGATGCACCCGAGGCACACCCAACCCGCCCGCCTATCGCGAATACGCCTACATAACTAACTCTGGCAGCGACACCGTCACCGTGATCGACGTGCTGGGATTTAAGGTTGCCGCGACCATCGCGGTGGGCAAAAATCCCGCCGCGGCCGCCATCAATCCCGCAAAAAATGAAGTGTATGTGGTCAATACGATGTCGCGCAGCGTCAGCGTGATTGATACCGAGCAGAACGCGGTGGTGGCCACCGTCGGCGTCGAGGAGAAACCTTTATCCATCGCAGTTTCACGGGACGGCGCCCGCGCCTATGTCGCCAATTCCGCCTCAGGCTCCGTCTCGATCATTGATCTCCTCAACCGCAAGGTCGCAGCCACCGTGCCGGTGGGGGCCGGTCCGCAGCAGGTTCGAGTCTCCCCCGACGGCAAGATCGTGGTGATATCGCTGCGTGGAGAAAACGCGGTCTCGACCATCGATACGCGCGCTCAGTCGCTCCGCAGCAAGCTCACCATCTGCAAGCAGCCGGAAGGCGTGGCCATTCTGCCCGATTCGCGCAAAGCCTTCATCGCTTGTCCGGGCTCTTCGCAGGTGGCCGTCGTCGCTTTGACGTCCCCCCGCCCGTCTGCTTCGACGGCGCCAGCCTCACCTCCGCAGTCCCGTAACGGCGTGGCGAACGATACCGTCAACGATGCGCGCCTGCTGACCATCCTCGATGTGGGCAAGACTCCCGTGCACCTGGCGCTGAAGCCGGATGGCGGCGAGATTTTTGTCAGCAACTACGATGCCGAAACTTTTTCAGAAATTAATTCCACCACCAATGAGGTAGGCGGCAGTTACCTCATCGGCGCCAACCCGTCGCAGGCCTTGGTCAGCGATGACAATACCCTGCTCTATGTGAGCAATTCCGGATCCGATTCGGTGGCCGTGTACAACATCGCTAATGGACGCCTGGCCGCGTCGATTCACGTTGGCAGCAAGCCGGGCGCGCTCGCCCTTTCCAGCAACCAGAACTTCCTGATGGTGGTCGATGCCGGCGCCGGCGACGTTGCCGTGCTCCGCACCAGGGTCAATTCGTTGTTCACCATGATCCCGGTGGGCAGGCAGCCCGCCGACATCGTGATTAAGTCGTTTATGGCCCGGGCCGTCTCCCCGTCTGGAAGTTAGAAGCGGTGGCGGCGCCAAAATCGCGCCTAGTTCCTCTGAGGATACCCACCGTGGGGATGTTTCGAGCTTTGCCCTTGATATTTCTTCCGTTACTTCGCATAAT
>JBBQUE010000700.1:0-2654 GCA_038212805.1 Bryobacterales bacterium
CCATCATATCCACCAGTCCGATCAAGCGCGGCGCCACCAAGGCCGTCACCAGCGCGATGATGGTAACCACCACCAGCATCTCAATCAGCGTGACACCGGCTTGTCCCTTACGACTTTTCTGCATTTCCCCTCCTTTAAACCGCTACTTCGTTGATACTCGTAATCGCCAGCAGCATGCTCAAAATCAGCGCGCCGACAATCAAACCCATCACCAGAATCACAATGGGTTCAAACAGCGAGGTGAACCGGCGGATAGCCGCCTTGGTATCCACTTCATAAATGTCGGCCATGCGATTAAACATGGCGTCCAGCCGTCCCGTTTCCTCACCCACGCTGAGCAAATGCGCGGCCAGCGGCGGGAACTCGCCCGCGCGCTTCATCGGCCCGGCGATGCCTTCTCCGCGCTTCACGCCCAGGGAAACAATCTCCAGCGATTTGGCGATCCTCTTATTATTCAGGATCGCGGCCGCGATGCCAATGGATTGCACCAGCGGCACGCTATTGCCCACCAGCGTACCCATGGCGCGCGCGAACCGGGCCGTCTCGGCTTTGCGTAGCGCGTCGCCCAACAGCGGGATCTTCAGGCGAAACGAATCCCACCACATGCGGCCCGTCTCGGTTCGAATATACCCATAGACCACGATCCCCGCCACCGCGATAGCGCCCAGAATAGGAGCGCCATACGCCTGCACGAACTTGCTGGCCGAGAGCATGATCTGCGTGGGCAGCGGCATCACCAGATGGCCCGTTTCAAACACGCTGGCAAAGCGCGGCACCACGAAATTCAGCAGCACCACAATGGACGCCAGGCCCACCAGCAGCAGCAGCGCGGGATAAACCATGGACGAAATAATGTAGCTGCGCAGTTCATCGCGCGTGCGCTCAAATTCCGAAAGCCGGTCGAATACCGCGGCCAGGGATCCGCTGGCTTCTCCGGCGCGGATCATGTTCACGAACAGATCGGAAAAGTATTCCGGATGGGTGGCCAGGCTGTCCGCCAGGGAGCGCCCGCCTTTCAACACGCGCAGAATATCCATCACGATAAACCGGAAATTCGATCCTTCCGTGAGTTCGCTAGTGATGGTAAGCGCGCGGTCCAACGGCACACCCGCGTTCAGCAGCGTGGAAAGTTCCTGGGTGAAGAACAGCACGTCGCGCCGCTTGGCCCCGCCGAACGATGGCAGCTTCAACTCCATCGATTTCTTCGGTTCCAGGCCCACGTAGACCGGCGTCAGGCCCTGCCGGCGCAACTCTTGCGCCACCCATTTACTGGTCTCGGCGTGTAGCGTTCCAGTGCGGAGCTTGCCGTCGGACGCCACTGCCTTGAAGAAGAAACTTGTCATGGGGGCGGCTTAAAACTCCTGCGTCACGCGCATCACTTCATCGGCGGTGGTGGTGCCCAGTGCAACTTTCATCCAGCCATCTTCGCGCAGGCTGCGCATGCCATTGCGCTTGGCGGCTTCCGTGATCTGGGATGCATCCGCGTTCTTCATGATCAGCCGCCGGATCTCATCATTCAATTCCATCAGTTCGAAGATGCCCACGCGCCCGCTGTATCCGCTGCCGAAACATTGGGGGCACCCCGCGCCGCGGAACGATGGCACCGCATGGCCGTCCGGAGCGAAGCGTTCGCCATCGGGCCGCTTGCAGTGTTTGCAGATCACCCGTACCAGCCTCTGCGCCAGCACCGAAACCAGCGACGACGTGATCAGATAATTCTCCACGCCCATGTCGGTCAGGCGCGTGATGGCGCTGGGCGCGTCGTTCGTGTGGAGCGTGCTGTACACAAAGTGGCCGGTGAGGGACGACCGGATAGCGACGTCCGCCGTCTCCCGGTCGCGGATTTCGCCTACCATGATGACGTCCGGATCCTGGCGCACAATGTGCCGCAGGCCGGATGCAAACGTGAGCCCAATCTGCGGATTGACGTGGATCTGGTTGATCCCGTCCATCTGATATTCCACGGGGTCTTCGATGGTGATGATCTTCTTGTCGCTTTGATTGATGCGCTTCAGCGCCGAATAGAGCGTGGTGGATTTGCCGCTGCCGGTGGGTCCGGTCACCAGGAAAATGCCGTGCGGCATGGCGGTGTAATGCTCCATGCGCTCCAGCATGTAGCCGTCGAAACCCAGCTTGCCCAGGTCGTAAAAATCGGTGGCGGAACGGTCCAGCAGACGCATCACGACGCTTTCGCCATACAGCGTGGGCAGCGTGGAAACGCGCAGATCCACTTCGCGGCCCAGCGTCTTCACTTTGATACGGCCATCCTGCGGAAGCCGGCGCTCCGCGATGTTCAGCTTCGCCATCAGCTTGACGCGCGAGATCATGGCGGCCTTCATTTCGCGGGGCGGCGTTTCCTGGTCGTAAAGCACGCCATCAATGCGATAGCGGATGCGGAAGACTTTTTCGAACGGCTCCATGTGGATATCGCTGGCGCGCTTTTCGACCGCCAGCGCCACAATGGCGTTCACGGTGCGGATCACCGGGGCCTCGCTCGCCATGTCGCGCAGGTGCTCCAGGTCTTCCGATGCCGCGGCTGCATCGGGGTCGATCTCGGTATCGCCTTTGGCCGATGCGCCGTAGTATTTATCGATGGCGTCCAGGATCTCTTGCTCGGCCGCCAGTACCGGCGAGACTTTGAGGCCGGTACAACT
>JBBQUE010000701.1:0-2646 GCA_038212805.1 Bryobacterales bacterium
ATCCCGGCCAGCCGCTTCGATCCGGTGGCGCGGAACATGATCAAATACTGGCCTGCGCCGAACGGGAGCGGGTCCACGAATCTGGTTCGCACCGATTCGAACAACATCGAGAAGGATACCTGGTCGGCGCGCCTGGACCACAACTTCACGGATACCAACCGCTTCTTCAGCCGCTACTCCTACGATCTTTCTCCGTTCCAGCGTTCGGCCGCTTATGGAGCTGACAACATTGCTTCGCCCACGTTTGGAACCCAGACTTTCACGCGCTACAACGGGGTGGCCGAAGATACTCAGGTATTTTCGCCAAATTTCATTGGCACGCTGCGGGGATCCTGGTCGCGCCTGTCGAATTTCCGGCGCCCGTTCAGCCTGGGGTTCGATCCTACGACCCTGGGCTTCCCGGCCAGCATGGTGAAGCTGTTGCCCGTAGCAGCGTTCCCGGTGATCACGATTACGGGGCTCTCGACCGCATCTTCGGTGAGCAACCTGGGCAACGGGGCCACGCTGGGTGGGGCGGATGTGATTTCGTTTGGCCTGGATACATATGCATTCCAGGGCTCGGTCACGAAGACGTTTTCCAACTTTACGATCAAAGCCGGCGCGGAGATGCGCATCATCCGCTTCAACGCTCAGCAAACGCCGGACAGTTCCACCACGTTCGGGTTCTCGCCGGCATTCACACAAGGCCCGAATCCGACCACGAGTTCAGCGGCGGCAGGCATCGCATTGGCTTCGTTTTTGCTGGGAACTCCGGCATCGGGCAGCGTAACTCCCGCGCCCGCGTTGGCCATGCAGACGAAATATTACGCCGCTTTCCTGCAAGCGGATTGGAAAGTGAAGCCCAGCCTGACGGTGAACTTCGGATTGCGGTACGACTATGAAGCGCCGCGGACGGACCGATATAACCAGTTCACGAACTTCGATTTCAACGCGACGCCGCCGTTGCAGAACACCGGACTGGCGCTGAAAGGGGCGCTGGCGTTCGTTGGGGTGAACGGCAACAGCCGCTACCAGACGAATCCCGATCGCAACAATATTGCTCCGCGGTTGGGCTTCGCCTGGAAAGCGGGGCAGAAAACCGTGATCCGCGGTGGTGGCGGACTCTTCTACGGCACCATGCTGGGCGTGGGTGGAGCGGGCACCAATTTTGGAGTTTCGGGCTTTGCGGCTACCACCAATATGGTGACCAGCCAGGACGGCGTTACTCCTTTCCGCTTCCTGAATAATCCCTATCCGGATGGCATTCTGCTGGCCACGGGATCGTCGGCGGGCGCGGCTACTCTGTTGGGCCAGGCGGTGAGCCTTACCGACCGCGGCAACTATCTGCCCTACTCCGTGCAATGGAATTTCGATATTCAGCGGGAGCTGCCAGGAGGGGTGTTGTTCGATATCGGGTACGCGGGCAATCGCGGCGTGGGCTTTCAGCAAGACCGCCAAATCAACACACTTCCCGATTCCGCGCGTGCACTCGGCGATGGTCTGCGCACGCTGGTGAACAATCCGTTCTACGGGCAGATCGCGTCCGGCATTCTGGCGCAGCGGACCGTGTCGCGGGCCCAGTTGTTGCGGCCCTACCCGCAGTTCGACGGCATCACTTCCGTGAATAATTCCTGGGCGAATTCCCGCTATCACGCGCTGCAGGTGAAGGTGGAGAAGCGGTATGCCAAAGGCCTGACGATGATTGGCGCCTGGACCTATTCCAAGCTTTTAGACTACGGCATCGGGCCTTTCGGCGGCGAGGCGCTGGGCGGAGCGGGTTTCCAGAACTGGAATAACCTGGCGAGCGAGTGGGGCGTCTCCGCCACGGATCAGACCAGCCGGCTGGTGCTGAATGCGGTGTATGAGATTCCCTTCCCCGGCTCGAATGGTCTGCTGAAGCGCGCGCTGGGAGGTTGGCAGGTGGGCGCGATTGCTTCGTTCCTGAGCGGTGGCCCGCTGGGTTTCGGGTCGGTGGTGAATAATACGTTTTCGCAAGGCGGCGGACAGCGCCCGAACTGGAATGGGATCCAGCCGGGGATCTCGAACCCATCGCCGGACCGGTGGTTTAATACCGCTGCCTTCAGCACTCCCGCGGCTTATGCCTACGGGAACTCGCCCCGGACGTTTGGCGGGACGCGGTCCGACGGAGCGCGCAATCTGGACATGACGGTGAGCAAGAACATCCAGATTTACGAGCGGCTGCATCTGCAAGTTCGGGGCGAGTTCTTTAATCTGACGAATACGGTGCGCTTCGCACCGCCCAATCAGAGCTTTGGAAACGCACAGTTCGGACAGGTGACCAGCCAGTTGAATCAACCCCGGATTGTGCAGTTTGGGCTGAAGTTGGTTTTTTAGGATAATGAACACATGATCGCAACGGCATCCGAACTCAGCGTTGAAGAATACCTCGCGAATTCGTACCGCCCCGACGCGGACTACGTCGACGGCCACATAATCGAGCGCCCGATGCCTCAGCTGCCTCACTCCATCTGTCAGCGTGAACTCATTTACATTCTGAAAGGCCTGAAGAAAACCCTCGGCGTTGCAGTTTATCCCGAGCAGCGCGTCCAAGTTGCACTGCGTCGTTTCCGGATACCCGACATCACGGTCACAAAGTCTCCGGCGCCCAAGCACCCAACCCATCTTGTTGCGCCGCCGTTCCTTTGC
>JBBQUE010000702.1:0-2643 GCA_038212805.1 Bryobacterales bacterium
TAGAGGTAATCCTCCCAGAGCGCCAAGCCATACGGCCGGTCCAGACCTTCCACCAGGGTGGCCTTTTTCTTGTCTACCAGGGCATACACCCCGCCGCCGTCGGTCGCGTCACTAATCAGAATCTCGCCACCCGGCCGTAGAGCATGGATCGCGGCGTTTTAAAGCCCGGCATGCACTCCTCAATCTGGAAACCCTCGGGGATCTTCAGCTGGGCTCCTTCCGGACGCGATACCACGGTACGGCGGTTCGACGCGGAGGGCGTGGCAAAAGGAGCGGGCAGTTTCGCGCCAAATTGTTACGTTTGCCAGGCGATCAGCCCGGTAGCAGTGAAAAGGACAGAGGCAGCAGCCGTGATAAATGTCTTCGTCATGATCTCTCCCCCAAAGTGTACAAAAGCTTAGCAGCCCGTGGTGAAAGTCAAAAAAGGACGCTTGCTCACGCGTGCGGCTCAATAGAATGAGTACGTTACAGAGCGCCGACCGTCACGAAGCGACTTTCACCACGGCTGCTAGGCGACATCGGGCAGCAGAAAGGTTTCCGGGCGGGACATGGCGAGCGTAACTTCCTCAGCAGCCAGGTAGCCGCTTCGCACTGCGCCTTCCATGGTGGCCGGCCAACCCGAACGCGTCCAGTCTCCGCTTAGGACCAGATTGGGAAAGCGAGTCCGGGCTGCGGGCCGCAACGCTTCCAGATCCGGCTTGGCTGAGAACGTCGCGCGAATCTCTTTCACCACGTGGGCCTTTTCCAGTTTGGCCTCTCGAACCGAAGGGAAAAACTCCGCCAACTCCTTCAGCGCCAGGGAGATCACGTCACCACGCGGCATGTTCCTCAGGCTCCGCGAAGCGCTTACCACCAGCTGCACATAGCGGCCATCCTGCTTGTTGAACATCCAGTGCATGGTGCGATCCAGCAAGGTCGCATGGGGAAGCGGCGTGATGGAGCGGTCGAACCACAGGTGAATTCCCGTGATGGGCGAATGCTCGAAAGCGGTCAAGTCCAGATCCAACTCCGGGGCAATCGCCGCCACACGCTCAAAGGGTACGGCCAGCACGTATGCGTCAGCGGTCTGGACGCCGCCGGCCATTAGCACTCCCGTCACGCGGCCGTGTTCGAACAGCACCCGCTCCACGGGCTTTTTCAGATGCAAGTGCACGTTGCCCATCTGCTCCCAAGCCTGCGACCTGTATAGTTCGCCCAGCGGAACAGAAGAGATACCCATTTCGTAAGTGTTTGATTTCGCGAGGAATCCTAGCCAAAACACTTGAAATCCATGGGACGCTGCCATACGTCCCAGGTCTTCATTGATGGCACTCACCAAGACCTGATTCCAAAAGCGGTCGATGGCCCGTTGGGTCTGTTTTTTCTCTCGCAGCCAATCGAGCATCGTGATGCGGTCCAGGTCCTTCCGCCGATTTCGCTCCCACTGGATCGCCAAAAGGGCGCGGCCGATTCCAATCTTGTCGGCCCAATTGAGAAACGTCAGCCGGTAGAAGCTCTCCGTAAAGTGGAGCGGTTTCGGTAATAGTCCCCGAGACATGGTGGAGGTGCGCCCGCCAGGTTCCACCCAGTAGAACTCGCGGCTGAAATGGATCAGGTCCCGAACGCCCAGGCGGGAATAAAAGTCCAGCAGGTTCACGCAACAGCGCAGCAGGATGTGTTGGCTATTGTCGATAATTTCTTCATTTGGTATAGGGTAGGAGGTGGCGCGCCCGCCCAAGAACCCGCGCGATTCATACAGGTCAACCCTGTATCCGGCGCCTCCCAGTGCAGCTGCGGTTGCCAAGCCGGCCAAGCCGCCGCCGATTACGATCACAGAGGACATGTGCCGCGCGGTTCAGCTACTCCAGAACACGCACAGGGATACGCGCCCGGTGTCCGCCGCCAGGGCCGCTATCCATCAGGCTCAGGGCAATCAACATTACCAGAGCGACTAAGAGAAAATCGTTGACGTTCATTAGAAGGTACCCTTTGATTATCGCACTGATTTCCCTTAGATTACCCTGGAAGCGTCTTAGTCCGTCAGGGTAATAAAAGCGCGCGTGCTATCTTATAGCTTGTCAGGCTCCGGGCTCCGTGCAATGGGCGGCTGTGAACCCCGCCAGGTCCGGAAGGAAGCAACGGTAACGGTTTAACCTGTGTGCCGCGGATCACCCGGGGTCTGGCATAACACTGCCCGAGTAAATCTGCCGGCAACCTATTTCATGGCAACTGCACCGCTTCCAATTTATCAAGTCTTAGCTCGTAAGTACCGCCCACAGACGTTTCAAGAACTGATTGGGCAGGAACATGTAAGAACCACGCTTGAGAATGCCATCACCCAACGGCGCATAGCCCATGGCTACATTCTGGCCGGGCAGCGGGGTACAGGCAAGACGACGGTGGCGCGCATTTTGGCGCGGTGTCTGAATTGCTTCCATGGCCCAACGGCGAAACCTTGTGGCGAATGTCCCAGCTGTTTAGAGGTGCCGCTCGGCAACTCTCCGGATATCATCGAAATCGACGCGGCCTCGAATCGCGGCATCAATGAAATGCGGGAACTGCGCGACAACGTCCGCTACCGTCCGGCGCGCGACCGCTACAAAGTATTCATCATTGATGAGGCGCACCAGATCACCACCGAAGCCTTCAACGCGCTGCTGAAGA
>JBBQUE010000703.1:0-2641 GCA_038212805.1 Bryobacterales bacterium
CGGGCAAAGGATCCGCAGAGGACGGGCAAAATTTTGATATCGGGTCCGAAGACGTATTGCAGGAAGAGAACCTGGAATTCGATGGAGTGCTCCACCGCGTGGCAATAATCCTCCATCAGGATCGCTTCCGGCGCGGCCTTGGCCAGTTCGTTTACCAGCTCTACGTTGGTCCTGGCTTCACCAAATGGAGTGAGGAAGGTCTTGCGCGTGAGGCCGAAGCGGTTGGGCTGGCCGTAATGCGATGTGCCCAGGACGACGAAGGTTTTGTCGCGGCTCACGCCTTTCAACGCGGCGTAGGCATCGCGGTAGGACTCCCAGCCGCCGAACGGGCTGACGTGCGGGGCGGCGATACCGATTAGCGATTCAGCTTCGTAGACCGGGCTGTTTTGCATATACTCGGCCAGCTGAGCGCGGGCTTCGGCAGGCTCTTCTGGATAGGCTGAGCCCGCGTGCGACGCCTCCCGCGTGGTTGCCTGTTCGAACGCTTTCACCTTGGCGTCGCGCAGTATGGAGAACATCTCATCTTCCAGGAACCCGGCCTCGCTGAGCGAGCTGAGCAACTGCTCCTCCATGTCGCCCACCTGAATTTCTCCGGTGGCATGGACCAGGCTTTGGCGTAGTTCCAGCTCGGTTTGTTCGCCGTCAAAGCACGCCAGGCATTGCACCATGGGCGGCGGGATCAGCAGCATGGTGTCGGAAAAGTGATACGGATCGCGGATTAGCAGACCGGGCCGTTCCGGATCCGGAGAAGGCATGAAATCCAGACCGAGCCGGAGGCGGGGCAGCACGTGGGCCATTACTTCCAGGATCGCACGGCTATCGCCGGCCGCCAAACAGAAAGCCCAGTTCAATCATCAGGATCACCACCACCATCAGTTCCAACGCGAAGGCGCGGCCCTGTTGGAAGCGGTCCATCATGAATTGATAGAGTTCGCCCACGGTGTTCAACTTCTCTTCCACCAGCTTCCGGTAATCGGGCACGCCAATGCGGGCGGCCGCCAGGCGATAAACGCGGGCGGAGAAGGTATCGCTGAGGAATTTGATGGCGTTATCCACGCGCTCCGTGAGTTCGCGGACCTCCAGGCGCATGGCGCTGAGGCGCTCGGCTTCCCGCGCCATCCGCCAGCGGGAGAAGAATCCGGTGCCGGCGCTCAGGGTGTCGTAGACCAGACCCAGCCGTTCCGATAAGACGTGATCATAATGCCGGAATTCGAGTAACTGCGAGTTAGCATATTCCAGTAACTGAAGGGTGGCGGCCGCGCCTTCGCTGGTGTCATAAACCAGGGCGGCGCTCCAGCCAGCGACTAATAAATCAGCGGGATAGTAAGACAGGCGCGATTGCAGAACCTCTAACTCTTCTTCCTTCGAGAGCGGGATGGGTTCGCCGCGGACGATGCAGGCGATGCCCGGACCATAGTTCGCAATAAACTGCGTGGCAGTCATGATTGAACCGTCCCCGGCCACCAAAGGTTGCAGGTGAAAGATGTGGTAATCCTCGCTGAGCCGGTAGTCGTAGGGGCGCACCAAGGCAGGGGCGATGCGTTTCAAGATAGAAGCCACCAGATCGGCCGCGCGCCGTTCGGTCTCTGGAGCTGCGATCCATTGATGGGAGGCGTCCAGAAGCTGAGCCCAGGTGCAATCGAAGGGGCGATCAAACTCAATACTGACTACCCCGTAATCATGGTAATGAATGCGGCAATCCGGCGGCAGAGTTTCCACCACGGGCGGATGCTCAAAGCGCACATACTCCGGAGCCAGGTTGCGGAACAGAGGCTCCCGCCCAACCGGGGGCGAGCCTAGCAATGAGCGCAGCGTTTCCAGGCGGATCTCTTCGCACAGATCATAGAGGAAGATACTGCGAAACGATCCTGTGATGTGGGCGTTCACACCTTATGGTACCCAGGGATTGCCCCAGGCCTGTGAGCGTGCCCAGCAGATCCGGCGCACCGAGTCCAGGAAATGCGCCGGAGTATTGCGCGTTCACTTCATCAGTGCCTGATAAACCAGCGTTGAGAACTTAGTCTGAATATCGGTCGCGTTGGGCAGCAGTTGAATCATCAACACAATCACCGAGTGGCTTTGCCGGTCCACCTGATACGTGGTTCCATAAGCCCCGCCCCAGCCGAATGCGCCCACGCCCGCCATGCCGCTGGCACCGTACCGATCCACGGTTTCAAATCCGAGGCCGAACCCCAACCCCGTCTTCGAATGCAGCGTGCCGGATTGATTCGTGGTCATCAGCTCCACCGTGCGCGGGGCCAGAATCCGCACGTCTCCCCGGGCGCCGCCATTGCGGATCATTTCCAGAAAGCGGGCATAGTCGCCCGCCGTGGAGGTGAGTCCCGCGCCCCCGGCGAAGCTCTTGCGCGGACCATCCACATAGGCGCCCTGCCCCTTCGATCCTTCAGGCGCGCGAACCATCAGCCCATCGGGACCGCTGGCATAGACCGCGGCCAAACGGTCGCGCTCGGCGGGCGGAATAAAGAATCGCGTATCTTTCAAACCCAACGGCCCGGTGATGCGCGTACGGATAAACTCGTCCAGCGGCATGCCCGATGCTTTCTCCACCACGCAGCCCAGAATGTCGGTGTTGTAGCCGTAGACGAAGGCCTCGCCGGGCTGCGCTACAAAGGGTAGCGTG
>JBBQUE010000704.1:0-2629 GCA_038212805.1 Bryobacterales bacterium
CTCTGGTACCAAACCGGATCCTGGACACCCGGAACCTCGCACGCCTTCCATTACGTGATCGACGGCAAGGATTTCGGAGGCCGGACCGACGTAGCCGCCTACCTGCCCGAATCCTACGTGCAGCCGGGCGTCCCGCAAGGAACGCTGTCGGAAAAGCGGGTGCACACCAGCCAGATCTATCCCGGAATGGAAAGCAACTACTGGGTCTACGTGCCCGCCCACTACGATCCCCAGACCCCCGCCGCCCTGATGGTTTGGCAGGATGGCGAGGGCCATATCAACCGGGACGGTGCCTCCCGTACCCTGAACGTGATCGACAATTTGATCCAGCAGAAGCGTATCCCGGTGATGATTCAGGTCTTCATCTCCCCCGGAACCGTGGGGACCGTACGCATGCGCAGCATCGAGTACGACACCGTGGACGATACCTACGACCGCTTTCTGCGCGATGAAATTCTGGCCGAGGCCGGTAAGCAGTACAAGATCCGCCCGGATTCCTACAGCCGCGCCATTGCTGGAAATTCATCCGGCGGAATCTGCGCCTTCAACGCCGCGTGGTTTCACCCCGAACTGTTTAGCCGCGTCCTCTCCCGAATCGGGAGCTTCACCAGCATCCAATGGCATCCAGGCAAAATTGACGGCGGGAACGTCTACCCGTTCAAAATTCGCAAGGAACCCAAGCGCAACATCCGCGTTTGGTTGCAGGACGGTCAAAACGACCTGGAAAATGAGCATGGCAGCTGGCCGTTGCAGAACATCCAGATGGCCAATTCGCTGAAGCGGATGGGATATGATTTCCACCTCAGTTTCGGGACCGGAACTCATAACGGAGCCCACGGCGCAGCGGAACTTCCCGCCGAACTCACCTGGCTGTGGCGCGATTACGACACGGCCAAGACCGAACAGACTTACGAAATGGAAGCGGTCGAAAAAACGAAGCCAATGTTCCGGGTAAAGCTCATCGACCGGTAACCAAGGGAAACTCTCTATCGCCACACTCCGTCAATGTGCTATGCTTCCCCCATCCGTCGATTGGGTGTGACTTAGCATTCGGACGCGAAACAAGCGGTCGGCGTTTGGGTGAAACGCTGGCACGTGAACGGGGACTGACAATTTGTGCGGCATAGCTGGATACACACACTATAAGTGTCGGCCGGACCCGGCTCGCATTTGGGACTCGACGATGGCACTATCCCATCGTGGACCTGACCAACAGGGCGTCTTCGAATCCGATTACGTTTCCATGGGAGCGGTGCGTCTCCGGATAATAGACCTCGAATCTGGCGATCAACCGATGCGCAGCGATGACGGCAAAACCGTGATCGTCTTTAACGGTGAAGTGTTCAATAACACTGAGTTGCGGGAAGAGTTGCGGTCGCGCGGAAGAATTTTTCGTACGCGTTGCGACACGGAAACCGTCCTCCAGGCCTTTCTTGAGTGGGATATCGATTGCCTGGCCAAATTGCGGGGCATGTTTGCCTTCGCCATCTGGTCGGAATCCAGCCGCCGTCTGCTCCTGGGGCGCGATCGACTGGGAATTAAACCCCTGTATTACCACCGTCAGGGGCAGGATCTCTACTTTGGTTCGGAGCTCAAGGCGCTGTTCGCCCATCCCCAAATCGAGCGGCGAATCTGTCCGCAGGGCCTCCATTACTACACTTCGCTGAACTACGTCCCCGCGCCTTTCACCCTGGTGGAAGGCATTCACAAGTTGTTACCTGGCCACTGGATGGAATGGCGCGGCGGCGAAATCCGCTCCCAGTGCTATTGGAAGCTGGCCATGGACCCGGATGCCGGCATTAAGCTGGACGCCGCGGCCGAGGAACTGGACGGCTTGCTGCATAGCGCGGTCCGCGAACAACTGGCCGCTGATGTTCCCGTTGGAATCTGGGCCAGTGGCGGCTTGGATTCCACCAGCATCCTCCATTACGCGGCGCAGCATACCTCCCAAAAGATCAAGACGTTCTCGATTTCGTTTGAGGGGCGCAAATTCAACGACGGGGACTATGCCCGTGAGGCCGCGGCGCACTACGGCACCGAGCACCACGAGTTCGATCTG
Source organism: Bryobacterales bacterium (assembly GCA_038212805.1). Classification (GTDB taxonomy): domain Bacteria; phylum Acidobacteriota; class Terriglobia; order Bryobacterales; family Bryobacteraceae; genus JANXQZ01. The sequence continues at coordinate 2,060 of JBBQUE010000704.1, forward strand.
AATCCCTCGGTGGATCTCACCGGCGCAATTGACGAACTGGCGTATTATTCCGATGAGCCCGGCGCGGATGCCGGGGCGCTGCCGGTTTGGTTCCTTTCCCGCATGACCAGCAGCGAAGTGACAGTGGCCCTGAGCGGCGATGGGGCGGACGAGATCTTTGGCGGTTATCAAACCTACCTGGCGGACCGCTACGCCAAGACGCTGCAGAAGGTGCCCGTGCTGGCCCGCCAACTGGCTCTCGGCATGGCGCGGCGGCTGCCGGTTTCGGACGAAAAGATCGGCCTGGATTACAAGGTGCAGCGTATGCTCTCGGGTTCGTTGCTCCCCGCCGCGGACGCCCATTTTTATTGGAACGGAACGTTCTCAGACGCTGAAAAAAAGAAGCTTCACCTGAGAAACGGGCACGCGCCGGTGGGTTCGTTAATGGAAAATCTGCCGGCCAACACGGGAAACTCGGGACCACTCAACCCCTACCTTCTTCTGGACCAGCGTTACTACCTGCCGGATGACATTTTGTATAAGTGCGACCGGATGAGTATGGCCCACGCCCTGGAAGTCCGGCCTCCGTTC
>JBBQUE010000705.1:0-2628 GCA_038212805.1 Bryobacterales bacterium
TGACCGTGGTGCTGGTGCTGTCGCTGATCTGGAGCGAAAAGCCCGGCTTGCACTGGCCGCTGGCCATCCACCTGGAACGCATGAAGGCCATATTGCGACTGGGAGTGCCGGCGGGCACGCAAATCCTGCTGGAGACCGGAATGTTCGCGGTCACGGCGGCGCTCCTGGGGCGTGTGTCATCGGTGTCGCTGGCGGCCCACCAGATCGCGCTCAACGCGGCCTCGGTCACGTTTATGGTGACGCTGGCCATCGGGTCGGCGGCGGCGGTCCGGGTCGGCCAGGCGCTGGGGCGCAACGATCGCGCGGCGGCCGCCACATCCGGCTGGACGGCCTTCGGAATCGGCGTGGCGTTCATGGCGTGCGCGGCGGTGGTGTTCTGGACGGTTCCAATGTACTTGGCCGTGATGTTCACGCCGGATCCGGCGGTGATCCGCCTAAGCGTGTCGCTGCTCGTGGTCGCGGGCTTCTTTCAAATCTTCGACGGCGCCCAGATCGTGCTGGCGGGCGCTCTGCGCGGCGCGGGGGACACGCAAACCCCTATGTATTGCCACTTTTTTGGCTATTGGGTGGTGGGCTTGCCGCTGGGCTACTGGCTCTGCTTTGGGTTGGGATGGGGAGCCGTCGGCATGTGGATTGGCCTGTGTGCCGCCCTGATGCTGATCGGCTCTATTCTCGCGGGGCTGTGGTGGGCCAAAGTCCGATCCTGGCACATCCATCCTAGCCATATCGACCCTGGCCATATCGACCCTGGCACACGCACCGCCCCCATCCGGTCTTAAAAATTAAACTTCATCCCCAGTTGGAACTTGCGCGCCGCGCTTTCCACTGAACTACCGATCCGTCCGAACGTGGACGAAGTAATGGTCGCGCTGGGCAGCCCGAACGACGCCGTGTTGGTGATATTGGTAGCGTCGGCGCGCACCTCCAGGTTCAGGCGTTCCGTGATCCGGATCCGCTTGATCATCGACCTATCGATATCAAACACCCTCGGTCCAAAGAAGTACCCCTTCCCCGTATTGCCGAATGAACCGGCGGCCGGGGCGCTGAACTTCGAAGTATCGGAATTAGGATTGAAGAACCAGGTGAAGCCGTTCACCTGTTGAACCCCGCCCAAATCATGCCCGCATCCACTGCAGTTGGCGGTGGATTGCACCACGCTGCCGAAGGTATTCGCGCCGGAGTAAACCGTGAAGGGCCGGCCTGAGTACAGGGTAACGATGGGGGCAAATTCCCATCCGCCAATCACGCGGTCCAGCACCACCGGCAGGTGCGCGCCATATGCCTTCGTGCGCCCAAACGGCAGTTCGAATGTGCCATGCGCCTGGAAAGCATGCCGGTGATCCGATTGCGCCTCCCCATAGTTCAGCTTGCGCCCGTTATAAATATCGAACGGCGTGGAACTCGCGCCCTGGGAATTCTGCGTGCCCACCACCGTAAACGTGGGGTCGAAATCGCGCGTCGATAGCGACTTCGACAACGTATAGCTGAATTGGTAATAGACCCCGTGCCGCAACCGCTGCTGCACCTGAACCACCAGCCCGTTGTAGGTGGAAAAGTCGTTCGAATCCAGCACCGTCACGCCCCCTGAGAATTGCGGGAAGGGAATCACGGCGAAGGGTCCCGCGCCAGAGATCGCGGTAACATTGCGTGGGCCGCTAGGCGTGGATTGAATGCGCCGGCCTTCGCTACTCAGAATCGCCGCAAAGCTACTCAAATTGAGTTGGCTGACGTACTGGGACCGGATCATGTCGGAAGCGGTCTTCCCCGCCGCAATGCGGTTGTCGCCGGAGAACAGCCGGTTGAACAAGTCGGATTGGCCGCCGGCCTTCACCGTCGCGAAGGCATCCTGTATGCCGGGGGCGAACGCATTGGGCTGGTTGGCGTCATACGCGCCGAACAAGTGGTAACCGCGCCGCCCGATGTAATCCACCTCCACCACCAGCCCCTTGGCGATTTCGCGCTGCAGGCTGAGATCCCATTGGTGTACCGTGGCGAATTTCAGATTCGGGTCCACTACCGCGATCGATGCCGACGAGAACGGAGCGGGTTGCCGGAACGTGGCCGGGCTGACATTGGCGGGCGGCTGCAGCGGCTGCACCGTGGAAAGCCGCGTATCTGTCTGGCCAATAGCGGTGTTATCCAGGCTGTAGATCAGGCCCGGCAGATTATTCAACACCTGAGACGAAAACACAAACGAATTCACGCGATCGTACGCAATCCGGTAATTCGATCGAACGGAAGTTTTTCCCGTTCCAAACGGATCCCATGCAATGCCGATGGACGGCCCCAGGTTCCCGAAACTATTCTTAAACAGCGAACCGCTCACCCAGGCCGCGCTGTTGGTGGCGGGTGCGCCAAACACCAGCGGCTGATTCGGATGCGATAGCACCGGATTGGGCGACGTGGGCGCCATCTTAGTCTCCCACCGCAGGCCGATATCCACCGTCAGATTGCGCCGGACTTTCCAGCTATCCTGGGCGTAAAAATCGTATTCGTTCCAGTGTGCGTCAAATGGCAGCAGCCCGGTCGTGAATTTCTGCCCGTCCGGGGCCGCGAATCCACGCTGCAATTCACCCACCCGTCCCAGCAGAAAATTGATGCTGCCGCGCAGCGCCGTCAGATCGTTCG
>JBBQUE010000706.1:0-2625 GCA_038212805.1 Bryobacterales bacterium
AATCGCCTATACCCATCGCCCAGGGGGCCGTGAAAGCCAAGCTGACCCGCTGGCGTTCGGAGTACGCGCTGGCCGCCGGGCTCCACACCAAGGATGTGGAACTGCCGCAGACCGCCATTCTGCAAGCCGCCAAGGACGATATGGCAATTGCGGAATCGAACCTGGGTCCGCTGATTGTGGCCCGTCCCGGTAAACCGAAAATAGTTGTGTTCGGCTTCGATCCCGCGCAGCCGCCCATGAAGTACGAACTCGCGACGCCGTTGCTTTTCGCCAACATTATCCGCTGGATGGCGCCCGATGTTTTCACCAGCTATGAAGTGAACGCCGGCACGGTGGGGACTGTCAACGTGGAACTGGACAGGGAATCGGACCCCGGGGCCATCAAGGTAACCACTGAAAATGGCTCAAGGCTCCCGTTCACTTTGGAGGGATCCACGCTGCGATTCTTCTCGGGCGCACCGGGCGTGATCCGCGTTTCCACGGGGAACCGGGAAATGGTTTACTCATTGACTTTGCCGCAGGCTGGCGACGCCACGTGGAAGCCGCAGGGCGTCCGCACGGGCATCCCGCGCCGCACCGATTTCTCGTCCGGCTCGCGTGACATCTGGCAGTGGCTTGCGCTGCTGGGCGCGTTGGGCTTCATTCTGGATTGGTATTTGTTTGGCCGCGCCACGCGAGCATTGCCAGCGCGCCGCGCGGTAGCGGGAACCCCCGCATGGCGGAAAGCATCATGACCTTCGACCGGGCCTGGGTTCTGCCATTCGCGACCTTGCCGCTGCTGTGGATGCTGTGGGAAATGCGCCATACGCGCCGCCGCATCGCCGTCATCCTGAAAGCCTTCTCTCTGGCGGCAATCGTGCTGGCCCTGGCTGAACCCAATATTGAAACCTCCGAGAGCAAAGTTGCGCTGGCTGTTCTGGTAGATACCTCCGCCAGCATCGGACCGGCCGACCTGGCACGGGCTTCGCAGCTGGCCACGGCGCTCGAGAAGGGCCGCGGCCGCCACTCGGTTCTGGTGCTGCCTTTCGCCCGAAATATACGCAATCCGGACGCGCGCGAGCATTCCGGCGATTGGAAACTGGCATCCACCGCGAACGAAGCGGGGCGGGCCACCAATCTGGAAGCGGCCATCCGTGGAGCCATCGCGGAACTGCCGGCCGGCATGGTGCCCCGGATCGCTTTGATTTCCGACGGGAAGGAGAACTCCGGCAGCATTACCCGCGCCGCGTGGCAGGCCCGGAGCCTGGGTATTCCTATTGATACTTTTGAGCTGAAAGGTAAGCCCGAACCCGGCCTGCATCTGGAATCCGTCAGCCTGCCCACCGTGGCTTTCACCGGCGAGAGATTTCCCGTGGACCTTACCATCGTGGCCCCGCGGCGCACCACCGGTGTGGTGGAGATCACGGCCGAAGGGAAATCGCTGGGCAAGAACCCCGTCGAACTGGAGGCCGGCGTAAACCACGTCATCCTGCACCCCAGCATCGTAACCGCGGGGGCCATCAACTTAGCGGGCTCCCTGAGCGCCGGCGACTTGGGCGAGGTCCGGTTTGACCGCGCGCTGAACCTGCGCCGCCCCCGCATTCTGTATGCTTCCCAGGATCCCGAAGGCACTGAATCGCACATCATGCAGACCCTTGCTTCGGGCCAGTTCGATACCGACCGCGTTGCCGACCTGGGGAAATCCAAGTTTGCCGACTACCAGATCGTCGTCCTGAACAACTGGGATTTGGACTCCATGCCCACGGATCGCAAAGATGAAGTCGAGAAATTCGTCAAGCAAGGCGGCGGACTTCTGGTGATCGGCGGCGAGCACAATCAATACGACGAGAAGAAAAAGATTGAAGACGCCATGGACCGGACGCTTCCGGCCAAGGTGGCCCCTCCTAAATCGCCCGAAGGCACCTGCGTGGTGTTGATCATCGACAAGTCTTCCTCCATGGAAGGCAAGAAGATTGAACTGGCCCGCCAATCGGCCATCGGAGTGATTGAGAATCTGCGGCCTATCGATTCGGTGGGCGTGCTGATTTTCGATAACTCCTTCCAATGGGCCGTGCCGATCCGTAAGGCTGAGGACCGCGCCATGATCAAGCGTCTGGTGGCGGGCATCACGCCGGATGGCGGTACGCAAATTGCGCCGGCGCTGAACGAGGCATATCGCAAGGTGCTCCCGGTAAAAGCCACGTTTAAGCACATTGTGCTGCTGACGGACGGCATCTCTGAAGAAGGCGATAGCCTGGATGTTTCGAAGGAGGCGCTGCTTCAGCACGTCACCATTTCCACCGTCGGCCTGGGTCAGGACGTGAATCGCGGCTACCTGGAAAAGGTAGCGACGTTGGCGGGCGGCAAGGCCTATTTCCTAAACGACCCCGCTGGCCTGGAGCAGATTTTGCTCAAGGACGTGATGGAACATACTGGTTCCACGGCCATTGAGAAATCGCTGCGCCCCGCGGTTGCTAAGAAAGTTGAAATCCTGGAAGGGGTGGGGATTGAGACCGCGCCCGCGCTCAAAGGCTACGTGAAATTCATCGCCAAGCCGACCGCCGATACCATCCTGACCATCGATGAAAAGGATCCGTTGCTCTCGCGCTGGCAGTACGGACTGGGCCGCTCGATGGTTTTCGCCTC
>JBBQUE010000707.1:0-2624 GCA_038212805.1 Bryobacterales bacterium
CGATCTCCGCATTCAGCCGCCATCCCGGCGCGCGGCCTGGTCGCCCTCGGCTCGGGTGGCCTCGATGAAGGTGACATGAGACAGTACTGTCGGCGGGATACTTTCCAGATGTTGCTCAACCCACGGTTTCTATGCCACAACCCGGCAACAGGCAAAACATGAGTAACCCTACCCTGCGGCAGAACACCATCCGAATCAATGGGCGATCTCTTGCCCTGGACGGCATTCCCGTCCAAACCACCCTCTTGGACTTTCTACGCGATCACGGGCTCACCGGCGCGAAGGAAGGATGCGCCGAGGGGGAGTGCGGAGCCTGCATGGTCGCCATGGTCGCCAGCCACGGCTCCGGGTCCGCCTACCAGGCCGTCAATAGCTGCCTCCTGTTCGCATCCGCGGCAGTGGATCGTGAATTCTTTACGGTCGAAGGCCTGGCACAAAACGGCCAGCTTGCGGAAGCTCAGTCCGCCATGGCCGCCGCCGGTGGCTCCCAATGCGGTTATTGCACGCCCGGCTTCGTGGTCAGCCTTTTCGCCGAACAGTACCGGCTTGGGCGTTCCGGCGCATGCCACCCTCACGCGTTGGGTGGCAACCTTTGCCGCTGCACCGGCTACCGGCCCATTCGCGACGCGGCTGCAACCGTGGGGCCGCCTGAATCTGGATACTTCCTGGATCGCCTCTCCCAACCCGCGCCCACGTTGCACGCGGTCGATTACCATGCCAACCATGCCCGGCTGCAGCGTCCCCAGGACCTGGCTGAGTGCCTGTCAATGGTCTCGCGCCACCCCGGCGCCAAATTGATTTCGGGCGGAACCGACCTGGCCGTGGAATCGAACCTGCGCTTCCGCCGCTGGAATCACCTCATCAGTCTCGAAGGTATCCACGCTCTGCGCGAGTTTGCCGACAACCCGGACGCCGTGCGCATCGGTGCTGCGCTCCCGCTGGGCGAACTCGAGCGGCTTTGGACCGGTGCCCCCGGTGTAGTCCACGCATGGTTGGAACTGTTCGCCTCGCCGCAGATTCGCAATCGGGCCACGCTGGGCGGTAACCTTGCCTCGGCTTCTCCCATCGGCGATTCGGCTCCCATCCTGATGGCGCTCAACGCGACGCTGCACGTGATCGGCATTCAAGGGAGCCGGACTCTTCCTTTGGCCTCATTTTTCACCGGCTACCGGGAGACCAATCTCGCAGCGGACGAACTAATCCTCGCCATCGAAATCCCCAAGCCATTCCCGCAGTTCACCCGGTTTTACAAAGCCAGCAAACGCCGGATGGATGATATCAGCACCGTGGCCGCGGGCCTTTCCATCAACCTCGATGCCGCGGGCCGGATTCAGCGGGCCATCTTCGCATTCGGCGGGGTGGCCGCTTCCCCACTGCGCGCCGTGTCAGCCGAAGAGCTGGCTTCGGGGAAACCCTGGAACCCCGAAACTGTGGAGTTGCTTGGCCGGGAACTCGACCAGACGCTGAACCCCATGGACGATCATCGCGGTTCCGCCGCCTATCGTAAAGCGATGGCCAGAAACTTCATAGCAAAGTTCCATCACGCATGGACGGAGTCGCAAGCATGAGCCTCGTGCCCCATGAAAGCGCGATCGGCCATGTAACCGGCGCGGCCCTTTACACTGACGATCTCTGCTCGCGCTATCCCGGCCTGCTGCATGCCTGGCCCGTGCTTGCGCCGCATGCCCATGCGCGCTTGCTGCGTCTTTCCACCGATACCGCGCGGGAAATGGCCGGGGTCGCGGCCATATTGACCGCGCAAGATGTCCCTGGCGAAAACGACACCGGGGCGAACCGGCGTGACGAACCTCTGTTTCCTACCCATGTCATGTACCATCACCAACCGGTGGCCTGGGTCCTGGGCGAAACGCTGGAGGCCGCTCGTGCCGCGGCTTTGGCCGTAACCGCTGAGTATGCCCCGCTGCCCGCCATCCTGACGATTGACGACGCGATTGCGGCCCAAAGTTTTCTGGCCGATCCCCTGCGCATGGTCCGCGGCGATCCATCGATCATCGATCACAGCCCCCTGCGGTTTTCCGGAGAGCTCCGCGTCGGCGGGCAGGAGCATTTTTATCTGGAGACCCAATGCGCCATCGCCAGCATCGATGCCCTGGGCGGGATCCTGGTCGAATCGTCCACGCAACATCCCACCGAGACTCAGGAAATCGTTTCCAGAGTCCTGGGGATTCCCTGGAATCAGGTTACAGTGGAGTGCCTGCGGATGGGCGGCGCGTTTGGCGGCAAGGAAGTGCAGGCGAATCCGTGGGCTGCCGTAGCAGCCCTGGGCGCATGGAAGACCACCAGGCCGGTGCGCGTACGGTTGCCGCGCATACTCGATATGGCGCTGACCGGGAAACGCCATCCATTCCTGGCACGCTACCAAGCTGGGTTTACTCAAGATGGCCAGTTGCAGGGTGTTAGAATCGCGCTCTTCTCCGACGGCGGCTATAGTCTCGATCTGTCGGGGCCGGTGCTAGCGCGCGCCATGTTCCATGCCGACAATGCCTATCTGCTTCCCAATGCCGAGATCACCGGACAGATCTGCCTGACGCACAAGACCTCGCAGACGGCCTTCCGTGGTTTTGGCGGCCCGCAGGGCATGATCGTGATTGAGGAAATTATGG
>JBBQUE010000708.1:0-2623 GCA_038212805.1 Bryobacterales bacterium
TCTGATGAGTCTGACGGCGAGTCTGGCCTCGGCGCGGGTATCGCTGGCGCGGCTGTTCGAGTTATTTGATACGCCGGCGGAGGTGGTCGATGCGGCGGGTGCTGCGGCGCTTTCTGCGGTGCGCGGCGGCATTGTGTTGCAGGGCGTTTCCGTAAAGCATGACCGCAAGGCGATTCTGCAGGACTTCTCAGCAAGCATTCCGGCGGGAAGTTTTTGCGCCATTCTGGGACCCAGCGGGGTGGGGAAATCCACCCTGGCGGATCTGCTGGTGCGGTATCTCGATCCCGATGAAGGCCGGGTGTTGATTGACGGGCTGGACCTGCGGAGCGTGCGTCTGGACGATCTGCGGAGCCGGGTTCTGCTGGTGGATCAGACGCCGTATTTGTTTAACGCCACCATTGCGGAGAACATCAGTTGGGCGGGGCCGGAGGTGACACGCGCGGCGGTGGAGGCGGCGGGACACGCGGCTGGCCTGGACGAGCTGATTGCGCGGCTTCCGGCAGGCTATGAGACACCGACGGGAGAGCGCGGCATGGCGTTGTCCGTAGGCGAGAGACAGCGCGTAGCTTTGGCGCGGGCGTTGTTGCGAAAACCGGATGTGCTGATTCTGGATGAGCCCACTTCAGCGCTGGACCCGGAGATGGAGCAGTTGATTGCACAAGGGCTGCGCAAGGCACTGCCGGGGGCCACGCTGATTGTGATTACACATCGCCCGGCGCTGGCGGAACTTGCCAGTCAGGTGATCACTCTGGCGGTCCTGCATGATTAAGATCGCGGTGATCGACAGCGGGGTGAATCCGCGGCATCCGCATATTGCGGGCGTGGCAGGTGGCGTGGGGATCACGTCTCCTGATTTCCTTGACGTGCTGGGCCACGGGACCGCCGTGATGGCGGCCATTCAGCAGCATGCGCCGGACGCTGAATACTTCGCCGTCAAGGTGTTCGATACCGCTTTGCGGACCAATGTAACTGCCTTGCTGAAGGCGCTGGCATGGACGATTGAGCAGCGCATGGATGTGGTGAATCTGAGCCTGGGGACTTCGAACGCGCAGCATGCGGTGCTGTTTGCACCGTTTGTAAAAGATGCGGAGGATGCGGGCGTGGCGCTGGTTTCGGCGATAGATCATTACCCTGGCTGTATGGCCGGAGTGTTCGGGGTGGGTCTTGACCCGGCGTGTGGATTTGGCGAATACCGCGTGCGCAGCGCTTTTGACGACCGGCGGGCTTACTATGCTTCGGGCTATCCGCGCTCTGCCCCAGGCATTCCGCGTGAACGCAATCTGCAGGGCATCAGCTTCGCGGTGGCCAATATGAGTGGGCTGATTGCGCAGGTGCGGGCAGAGCTGGGGATACCTTCGCTGCAGGCTTTGCGCCAGGCGCTTAATCAGACCAGCGCGCCAACGCCATAAAGCCGAAGTCCATGTGAAACTGCTGGTGGCAGTGCAGCAGGGAGGGGCCGGGGCTTTCGGCAATCACGTCCACTTCCACAGCTGTTTTGGCGGGTACCAGCACCACGTCTTTGAACACGCCCGTGAGCGGTTTTCCCGCGATGCGGGTGACTTCGAAAGTATGCCGGTGCAGGTGGACGGGATGGTCCATGGTCCCGCGGTTATCGAACACCAGTCGGTTCCGCTTGCCTTTGCGGAGGATGATCTCGTCGGTGTGGGGCCAGGACTTTCCGTTGATGGCCCAGAGGTTGCCGCCGGTACCGGGTTCGATCACCAACGGCGTGCGGACATCCGCTGACGGGGCTTCCGAGGGGGAGCCAAAATCCGCGTAGTTCCAGCTGAAGGGCGCGGGTTTAGTCCAGCGGGCTTTGCCTTTCGCGCCCTGGTACTCCACCACAATGCCTGCGCCTGCAGCGCGCTGCGCGTTGTCGGTTTCGCCCAGCACCCAGACTCCCGGATTCTTCATTTCCACAATGGCGTCCACACGCTCACCGGGCGCGATGCGGAGCACGGGTACTGTTTTGGGCGTGGCGATTGGGTTACCGTCCAGCGCGACGACCTGAAACTGGTGGCCTGATAGCGCCAGGTGATGCTCCAGAGTAGCGCTGGCATTGACGATTCGGAACAACGCACGCTGACCGTACTGCACGCGAACAGGCTCGCCCGCGCCCAGCATTTTGCCGTTGACGGAGTAGAGCCGGTAGCTCACATCCATGTCGGTGGCAGCCGAAAAATACGGGTCCCATTCATGCAGCAAAATCGGCACTTCCAGGTCATACCGCACGGGGTTTGCCTGCGGTTCCACAATCACCATGCCGAACTGCCCGGTGTAGCCCGCGATCTTCAGATTGTGGCCTGCCATGGCGTGCGTGTGATACCAGCGTGTGCCGGATGGCGAAGGCACAAAGGCATAGGTGCGATGGCTGCGTCCCTGTACCATCGGCGTGCCCTCTTCATGCGAGCCATCCACTTCCGGCGGGATGTGGAAGCCGTGCCAGTGGACCATTTCCGGCAGCGCAGTTTCGTTGACGACGTCGACAGTCACCAGTCGGCCTTCGGTCATGCGGAGCAGCGGGCCGGGGATCTGTCCGTTGTAAGCGAGAGTTTTGACCTTGTGGCCGAAGCCCAGGTCGGCGGTGATTTCGCTGATGCGGAGCGTGATGTCGGCGGGCGCC
>JBBQUE010000709.1:0-2619 GCA_038212805.1 Bryobacterales bacterium
GGAAGGGGACGACAGCGGAGCCTTCGTGGCTGATGAAACCGAGTTCAACGTCTTCAATACCGACCGCAAATTGAGCGCCCTGGAATTGGCCGCCAAACAACTTGGGGCGTTCTCTGAGAAGAAAGCATTGATCTATTTTTCGAGCGGGGTGGGCCGGACCGGCACCGAGAACGACTCACAGTTGCGCTCCACCGTGAACGCGGCCATCAAGGCCAACGTGGCTTTTTATCCCATTGATGCGCGTGGATTAATCGCCATGCCGCTGGGTGGGGACGCCAGCACTTCTTCCCCCAAGGGCACCGGAATCTTCACCGGGTCCACGCAAAAGGGAACCCGCGACAAGATCAACAACCAGCAGGAGACGCTGGATACCCTGGCATCGGACACCGGCGGGAAGGCCATGCTGGATAGTAACGATCTCACCGTGGGCATCCAGCAAGCGCAGAAAGATATCAGCACCTACTACTTGCTGGGATATTACAGCACCAACGGCGTGGACGATGGCCGGTTCCGCAAGATTCGCGTGAAATTGAACAATCCAAACCTGCAGGCCAAGCTGGATTATCGCCCCGGCTACTACGCGAACAAAACCTTTAAGAAGTTCAATTCCAGCGACAAGGAACGGCAACTGGAAGAGGCGCTTACGTTGGGCAATCCGGTGACGGACCTGCCCATGGCTCTGGAAATCGATTACTTCCGCTTGAGCAAAGATAAATACTTCGTGCCGATTTCGGTGAAGATTCCCGGCTCGGCCATCGATCTCTCAAAGCGGTCGTCCACCGATCTGGACTTCATCGGCCAGATCCGCGATAGCGCCGGAAAGCTGGTCACGGGCGTGCGCGATGGCATCACCATCAAGCTGAATCAGGACGACGCCGCCAAGCTGAGCCGCAAGCAATTGCAGTACGATACCGGCATCGTGCTCTCGCCGGGCGATTACCGGCTGACGTTCCTGGCCCGCGAAAACCAGACCGGCAAGATGGGAACGTTTGCCACGAAATTCACGGTGCCCGACTTCGCGAAGCAGGCCGGCTCTCTGCGCCTGAGTTCGGTGGTGTGGAGCAACCAGAAGGAAGCGCTGACCGCTACCGTGGGGACGGCCGGCACCAGCAAGAAACTGTTGGCGATGCATCCGCTGGTACACGACGGCCAGAAGCTGGTGCCCAGCATTACACGGGTCTTCCGGGCGGATCAGAAAATGTACGTGTACTTTGAGGTGTACGACCCGGGCACCGAAACCGAGCAGAAGTTGAACAGCGTGAACGCCGAACTCAGCCTGTTCCGGGGCACGGCCAAGGCCAAAAGCTCCGCGCCCATCCGCCTCACCCGGACCGCGACCAACCGCCCGAACACGGTCGCATTTACATTCGAACTGCCGCTCGCGAATTTGAAGCCAGGGCAATACACTGCGCAGGTAAACGTGATCGATGAACTGGCGAAGAAGTTCGGATTTGTGCGCACGCCCGTGATTATTCAATAGCCTCTCTAACGCAGTTTGCTCAGAATATCGTCGATGGTCGTCTCCAGGTGCGTTGCCGCATCCTTAGAGCAGCGCAGCGAGAGTTCCAGCCGGAATCTGCGTTGCTAGCGGAACGGAGATGAGCTTGCCGTGAAACTGAAATCGTCATTCGAACCTGGCTACCAGTCTGGTGCGTTTGTTTGTAGCCGAGTCGCTTGAGTGACGAATGAGGTCTGCGCCACTCAAATCCTTGGGGAGCTTCACGCTTGAATTACTTCGTCGCGAACGTAGTAGAGCCGGATGACCTTAGGGGCTTCGCCGTCGTCGAAATGGCAGCTAAGCGAATCCTTCACCATTGTCTGAAGATCTCGTTCAGTGTCCGCCGCAGTGAATATCGAATGTCCCAGGGACCGGGCGGAAAAGCCAGCTTCCGGTGCGTCCTCGACGAGGAACATTGTTTCGTTCATAGCTGCCGACCTAGGCCACATCGCGCGGACGCAGGTACCACTCAATCGCATCCTCTTGCAGCAACCCGGACGGCTCACTCTCCGCCTCGGGATGCGTCGTCCGGAAGCGCCGCAGCATCTCCGCCGATAGCTGCGCGACCACATCCTTGTGCTGGCCGGCCACGTTGTGGAACTCCCCCAGATCGGCCGCCAAATCATACAGGTGAACGGTGCGGCCCGGTTTGGGATGGTCCGTCTTGTACCCATCGGTGCGCTCCCGTTTGCCGCTACCATGGATCAACTTCCAACGCCCGGTCCGCAGGAACGCTTCTTCGTTCTCCAGATACTCACTGAAAATCGACGCGCGCGGCTTCGCGGGGCGCTTCCTCGCCAAGTAATGCTGGAGACTCTGCCCCTGCATGCCCGGCAGGGGATCGGCCCCCAGCAACTCCAGAATCGTGGGCGGCACATCCACGGACTCTGTAAAGTCCCGCACCACATTCCGCGCCACCCGGCCAGGCCAGCGAAACATCAGCGGAACCCGCAGCGCCGGATCGTACCCGCAATGCTTCTCGAACCGCCCGTGCTGTCCCAGGCAGTAGCCGTGGTCCGCCATGTAGACCACCAGCGTGTCGTTCTCTAATTGCAATTGCCGCAGCTTATCCAGCACCACGCCGACGTTATAATCCAGAAAATTGACGGAAGTGTAATACG
>JBBQUE010000710.1:0-2615 GCA_038212805.1 Bryobacterales bacterium
GGAGACGCAACCCATTTCGGCCCGCCCCGAATTCGCCACTTGTCTGGCCGAACAACTCCAGGGCGAGGAAAATGCCCTGGTTCCGGTGCAGCGATGGCTTGAAGAGCGGCATGCAACCAAGCTTGTTAACTTAGTATCAGCGGAGCATCTTCAGGAAGCTGCGGAGCGCGTGTCCATCGGAAATGCTTTTCGCAGCCTGCGCTTGTTGTCGCAGATCGACTTCACCTGCGTCTTTGAGGAAGTCAGCCTGGTTGAAGCGGAATTGCGTAAAGATCCAGCAGGGTCTTACCAGCACGGCGACTTTGCCACCCGCGACCAATGCCGCCGGTCTGTCGAGCTGATATCCAGGCGAAGTCACCTGGATCAGTTAGAGATCTCTCGAAAGGCCATCGAGTTAGCCAGTACCGCGAGCGATGTGCGGTATCGGCACGTTGTGTACTATCTGTTGGGCGACGGCAGCGAACGCCTGGAGCGTGAGACGCATACCCGGCTGCCGGCGCAGCAGATGTTCCTGCGTTCGGTACAGCGGAACGCGACCGGCGCTTACCTGGGCGGCATCATCTTACTTACCGCCTGTTTTACCGCTATCGCCGTGGCGTTGGAGTGGGAAACCAACCATATGCATCTGGCGGTAACCGCGCTTCTATGTTTCCTGGCCGGCTTTCCGCTCAGTGAACTGGCGGTCAAAATTGTCAATGTTCTGGTTATCTCTCTTCTTCCGCCGGACAGATTGCCGCGCATGGATTTCAGCGAAGGAATTCCGGACGAACACGCAACCCTGGTCGTCATTCCCATGCTGCTGTCGAATGCCGGGGTGTTGAAGCGTGAACTGGAGAAACTGGAAGTTCGTTATCTTGCTAACCCCCAGGAGAATCTCTGGTTTAGTCTGTTCTCGGATTTCACCGATTTTGAAACCGAGGTCGCGCCCGGCGACGATGTATTGCTTCAGGTGGCGTTGGACGGAATCGACGAGTTGAATGCGCGCTATCCGGGCAACCGTTTTCTGTTGTTCCACCGCCCCCGGTCGTGGTCGGAAAGTGAACAGAGCTGGATCGGCTTCGAACGGAAGCGTGGCAAGTTAGAGGAACTCAACGCGCATCTTTGTGGCGAGGCCCCCTTCGACATTTTGCGCAAGGGCGCGCTGCCTAAGCCGATCGCGTATGTGATCACGCTGGATGCCGATACTCAGCTACCCGCGGGCACCGCGCGCCGCATGGTGGAAACCCTTGCCCACCCCTTGAATAAGGTTGAAATTGATCCAAAAACTGGTATTCGCGCCCGTGGATTCACCATCATCCAGCCCCGGGTCAGCATTACCCTGCCCAGCGCTACCGCCACCCGTTTTACGCGGGTGTTCTCCGACGCTACCGGAACCGACCCGTATTCCCAGGCAGTGTCCGATGCCCAACAGGATCTGTTTCGCAACGCTATTTTTCACGGCAAAGCGATTTACAACGTACGGGCTTTTCACAAGATTCTAGGTCATCGCTTTCCTCCCGAAACGCTTCTGAGCCATGATTTAATTGAAGGCGCGCACGTGGGCGTCGCATTTGCCAGCGACATTGAACTCTTCGAGAGCCTGCCCGCGGACTACGCCAGTTACAGCAGCCGGCAGCACCGGTGGATTCGTGGAGATTGGCAAATCGCTCAATGGATCCTGGCCCGGGTTCCGGCCTTCGACGGTCAGGGCGCGCCGAACCCGCTGTCCGTGATCAACCGGTGGCGCATCTTCGACAACCTGCGCCGCAGCCTGGTGGCCCCTGCATCGCTATTTTTGCTCTTGATTGCGTGGATGTTTTCACCCGTGCCCGGTGTGTGGAGCACATTGTTTGCCCTCGCATTGGTCCTTCCCGCCTTGGCGCCGTTACTCGACCGGCTCGCGGAGCGCGTGGAAGGATCCATTCAGGCATGGCGAGGCGCGATGGATGAACTGGCGCGGATGGTTGTAACTACCGCGCTCTTGCCCCACCAGGCGTGGGTGGCGATAGATGCCATTAACCGCGTTTGGTACCGGCGCGCCATCACCCGTCGCAAGCTGCTGGAATGGCGAACAGCGGACATGGTGAGCCAACTGGGCGATCACCACATCAGCAACACTCTGCGAGAGCTCTTCGCCGCCAGCGGATTGTCGGGGGTGCTGTTAATCGTCCTGAGGCCGCAAACCAATTTCGCGGCCGCTTCGCCATTCGTTATTCTCTGGATCGTTGCACCCGCGCTGATTACGTGGCTGGACCGGCCAGTTCCAGGATCGAACCAGCAACCCATCACAGCCGAGGACGATATTATGTTCCTGCGTGGCTTTGCCCGGCGCACGTGGCGGTTTTTCGATGACCTGTCCGGACCCGCCACGCACTGGCTGCCGCCCGACAACTCTCAGGTGGCGCTCAGAGTTGAGGTAGCCCAGCGCACTTCTCCCACCAACATCGGGCTGGGCCTGGTTTCCACTCTGGCTGCGTTCGATCTGGGATATGTCACCGCCGATGGCTTTGAAAACCGGTGCTCTGAAACGCTGGCGACCATTGATCGCTTGGAGCGTTACGAAGGGCACCTGCTGAACTGGTATGACACCCATACCTTGCAGCCGTTGCTTCCCCGCTACGTGTCCACCGTGGACA
>JBBQUE010000711.1:0-2602 GCA_038212805.1 Bryobacterales bacterium
GGTTTGAAGATATGGATGATTTCTACAAGGCCGCCAAGGGAATCATGTACAACCAGGCCGTGAGCCAGGCCTTCGGATTCACAGCGGCCGACAGCGCGCGCTATGGCGCCAGCGGCTTTGGTAACGCGTGCCTGGTGGCCAAGCAGGTTCTAGCGGCCAATCAAGGCACGCGCTTCGTGCAGATCACCCTGGGTGGCTGGGATATGCACCAGAACATTTATGGGGTGAACGGCGATCCCACCAAGGGCACTAGCATCTTCACGCTGGGTAACCTGATGGATGCGGGCGTATCGGCGCTCATAAATGACTTGAAGGCCTCGGGTATGCTCAAGGACACCCTGATCGTGATGGTTGGCGAGTTCGGCCGCACCGTGGGTAACCTGAGCGCCGCAGCCGGCCGCGATCACTTTCCACAGCAGTTCGCCTTCTTTGCCGGCGGCGGTGTGAAAGGCGGAAAAGTGATCGGCGCAACCGATGCCAAGGGCAGCGCGACCGTGGATCCGGGTTGGGCGGGAACCAGCGATACCGGCCCCCGCGATGTAAAGCCGGAAGATATCGAAGCCACCATCTACTCCGCGCTGGGAATCAACTGGACCAACGTGCGCTATGACGATCCATTCGGACGCGGCTTTGAATACGTTCCGCACTCCGACCAGAACCTGTACGGCCCCATCAACGAACTTTGGGGTTAATCCTCTAGCCCTCGCGGGCTGTCAGCGTCTGGGGGACGATGCTGGCGCCCTGCCATTGACGGTAAGCCGTCCCCCATCACGCAATCCAAAGGCAAGGTGATGTTGCTGTTGAACGTCGCTAGCAGCCCGTGGTTAAAGTACCTTCCGGGAGAGAAGGTCAATCTTGACCTCTCTTCAGGGGTATCCGAACTATCAAGTGCTGGTCGATAGCGCGTTGTAGCGCGCCCATGAAGGTCGACTTTTGCGCGTTTCGGATCACTGCGAAAAATCGGCGTTTAACCACGGGCTGCTAGACGGTGCGGATACACCCTGCAATAGGAAGGCCTGGAAGCTCTCTATGCGAAATATCAAAGCCAAGGCTGGGTGGTGATGGGTTGTCCGGCGAATAACTTCGTCGGGCGGGACCAACGAAGAAGTCAAAATCCATACTGCGGCTAGACCTCTTTACTTATTGCGATTTGACCGCCTGGCTCGGCAACCCGTACGGCACTCCGCTCTTATTGCCCGAGTCTCAGCAACCTACTCTGGGGCGCCCGTGATTGGGACAGCCTCTGGACCGTCAAAATGAGCAACCTAAATCTGACATTTGAGCATCTTGCAAAAAGTGAATGTGCGGATGTCTACGCGGAATCACTCCGGGGCCTGGCGCAATGGAACGTTCCTGAGTGGCCGCGCATTCCGATAAGTTTTTGCGGGTCATGGACCGGTCGACCTCGCCCGCGCCAGGACCCTGGGCAAAATTGGGACTGTGCTCGGCCATTAGACTTCGCTTCATTTTCGAACGGTGGACGATGTTGATCGGGCGGGAATTTCCAGCGGGGGCTGGTGAAAATTTGGGGTTACAGCGCGCGTCTCGGTGGTAGCAGGGGCGAACGAAGGCCGCAGAGCCGACGCCTGCGGGCAACATTCCAGAGCGAGAGAAACTGCGGGTGCGGACATCCAAGTGATGGAGCAGGTGTCAAATCAACGACGGTGCCAGTTCGTCCTGTGAAGCCGCTACAGCCGCCAAAACCTTCCTGAGGACACGGAAAAGTTCCTGAAGTTCGTACGAAAACACGATCCCGTGGTGGTCACGATGAATTCTTCGGATTCACCAAAAGTGCCATCGGTTTCCGGCCCTCGTTTCCTTGCATCCGCAAATGCCACGAACCCGGATATCGCTTCGTCGTAGACGCCGGCATCTCCGCCTACTTCGACAACGTCGTCCACCGGACCCGTCTCGCCGCCCGTCCCCTCCGCGCCGAGGTCCGGGTTTGTTGCGCGCCTGGATCAATCACGGATCCTCCGCTTGAAACTCCCCGTGACGCCACACATTTCACCGCATAGACTAAAAGCACTGAGATGAAAATTTCGCGCCTACCCCTATTAGCCTCAATTTTATTCTGTGGCTCGCTATGTTGCGCCGGCGATTCCGCCTCCAATGCGCGATTCGACAAGGCGCTTGCGGAAATCCGGGCGAACCTGAAACCGGAAGAGGCCATGGAGATCATGCGCCGCGTCTACTCCACCGACCGCTACTTCACGTTTCCCCGGTTTCAGCAGACCGCCGAATACCTGAAAGGCGAAATGCAGACCTTGGGACTTGAGCGTGTCGAAATTGTGAACGCACCGGCCGACGGCGTGACGCAGGTCGGCTTTTGGACCATGCCGATTGCGTGGGATGCTAAGTCAGCCCGGCTGGAGATCCTGGACGCGAGCGTGGCGCCCAATGACCGGATCCTGGCCGATTACGGCTCCGTTCCGGCATCGTTGGGAATGTGGAGTGGTCCCACGCCGCCAGGTGGGCTTACGGCGGAGATCGTGGAACTCCGCAAAGCCGACATAGCCAACATTGGCCAGCGGGATCTCCGCGGGAAACTGGTGCTGACGGACGAAAACCCGGCTGGCATCAAATGGCTCCTGGTAAAAGC
>JBBQUE010000712.1:0-2593 GCA_038212805.1 Bryobacterales bacterium
CGGAAAATGAGCGGGATCTGGCCCGGATCCTCCGGCCCCAGCGGCGGCACGTCAAAGCTGGATGGCCGGTACTTGTCTTTCCATTCCAGCGGAAAATCGTAGGGCGAATGCGGTTCCTGAAAGCTCACCCACAGGGCGAAGCGGTCGTCTTTATGCTCTTCCAGATAATTGGTGGCCTGGCCGGCCAGCCAGGTGCTCTTCATGTGTTCGTACTGGCGCGGGAACGGCAGCTTATCGGCATTCAACCAAATGTTCGCGGGATCGCGGAAAGGCCGCCATGGTGGCTTCGTTTTTACGTCTCCGAAATCCGGTACTGGCCCTACGGCCTTGGTCCACCGTTGCTGCACCACATCCTCGGTCCACGCCACATCAAACCCATGCAGCCCCGGCTTGCCCGGCTGGTTGAAATGCATCTTGCCCAGCACCGCCGTGGAAACGCCCTGGCTTTGAAGCGCCTTGGCCAAGGTGGCCCGGGCGTCTTGTAGCGGCGTGCTCAAAACCGTAACCCCGGCGGCATGTGGCAGCAGCCCAGTAAGAATCGATTGGCGGGACGGCGTGCAAACCGGCGAGTTGCAATAGTTCGCCGCAAAGCGCGTCCCTTGCGACGCCAGCCGGTCCAGGTTCGGGGTCAACGCCCGGCGGTTCCCGTCCGCCCCCAAAACATACCCGGCATGATCGTCCGCCAGAATGAACAGTAGATTCGGTTTTCGATCGCGCGCCTGTGCCGGACGGCTGAGCGAGGCCGCCGCTCCCGACCCTAAAAAAACTCGTCGCGAAATGGAAGTTATCTCAGACATAGATTACTGGACCCGGATCTCAACCGCCTTATAAACTGCCTTCGCCTGCTCCAGCGTGCCCGAGTTCATCCCCGGCAGTTTGGCCGACGCCGTGCCTTCGGCGACCGACCATCGGACCGCATCGGGAAAGTCCTTCTTTTTCGTGATGGCCCACACGTAGGCCGCGGCCATGGCGTCTCCAGCGCCAATTGGCGACCCGGTATCTATGCGGGGCGCAAGCGCTTCCACCACCCGGTGGCCATCGGTGGCAATGGCTCCGCGGCTACCAAGTGAGATCAGTACCGTCTCCGGGCCCATGGCCTTAATGCGCGTCGCCGCTTCGAGGAAATGCGCGCGTGTGATCAGTGCCCGGTTCAGCAGACGCTCCGCCTCCTGCTGGCTGGGCTTTACCACCGTGGGACAGGCCTCTACACCATGGGCCAGCGCCTCGCCATCCGTATCCAGCAGCGTTTTTACATTATGCTTTTGGGCCACCCGGATCAAGTCGCGATAGAAATCCGGCGCAACCCCCGGCGGAATACTTCCGCACAGCATCAGCCACTCGGCCTTTTTCAGGTTTCTGCATACCGTATGTTCAATCTGCTCCAGTTCCTTAGAGCTGATCGGCGGACCCGCCTGGTTCAGTTTGATCGTCAGCCCGTACTTGTCGGTGATGGTGAAGTTCTGGCGGATCTCCTCCTCAATGGGCACCACCTCCACGGGATAACCGGAAGCCGCCAGCAGTTTCTCAAGACGCTTGCCCGTTTTGCCGCCGGACGTGACAATAGCCAGGGTCTTCGAACCAAACGAATGCAACACGCTGGAAGAGATAATGCCCCGTCCACCCGCCGATTCGCTTTGCGAAAGAATGTAGGCCCGGTCCTCAAACACCAGGCGGTCCGCCGCGATATTCTGATCGATCGCCGGATTGATCGTAAGCGTTACTATCAAGCTCCAATGTTAACCTGAATCTTGCGCAGCCACCCCCAATTTCGCGCCTACGTGGCGCTGGCGGCGGTGTGCATTTTCTGGGGTACCACTTACCTGGGGATTCGCATCGCCCTTGAATCGTTTCCTCCGGCCACCCTGGTCTGTCTGCGTTATCTGATCTCCGGTTCGCTCATGCTGGCAGCGGTGACGATTCGCAAGGTACAACTGCCTTCCGGCCGTGAGCTGTTCTTCACCGCGCTGTTTGGCGTCATCATTTTGGGAATCGGCAACGGCTGTCTGGCCTTTGCGGAACAATGGATTCCCAGCGGACTGGCCGCCATGTTTGTCACCACCAGTCCATTCTGGCTGATCGGGTTGGAGGCGTTGGTGCCAGGCGGAGCGGCGTTGCACGCCCCCACCATTGCGGGCATGCTGGTCGGTTTGGCGGGTACGCTGCTCCTGGTTGCTCCCAGCGCCATCGCCAGCGGCTTTTCGGGTCCCGTGTTGCAGGGCTTTCTGGTGTTGCAACTCGGATGCTGCGGGTGGTCTTTCGGGTCTATCTTGCAAAAGCGGCACGTCACCAAGGCCCACCCGGTGGTGAGCGGAGCGGTACAGCAATTGGCCACGGGCATCTTCTTCATTCTGCCGGCCATGCTGGTGCCGCATCAGCCCATCCACTGGACCGCGCGCGGGATCGGGGCGCTGTTCTATCTGGTCACCTTCGGCAGCATCGTCGGCTATAGCGCCTACGTCTACTCATTGGAGCACCTGCCAATCTCCATCGTCTCGCTGTACAACTACGTGAACCCCGTGGTGGCCGTGCTGTTGTGAGCCTTCGTACTCCGCGAGCAGTTTTGGAGGCGCGACTTAGGCGCGATGGCAGTTAT
>JBBQUE010000713.1:0-2580 GCA_038212805.1 Bryobacterales bacterium
TCAGGCTTGGGATCGAACGAATCCAGATGTGTCACGCCGCCCGCCATCCAGAGCAGGATTAGGGTGTCGGCGGTGGCTTTGGGCGCGGCTTCGGCTCCCTGGACGGGAGCACGGCCGGTGAGCGCGGCCAGGGTGGCGGCGGCGGTTGCGCCCAGAAACTTGCGGCGATTTAGGACGGAATAGATTTGGGATTCTTCGCGGGTCATCTTAGTTGGCCTCCGAGATTGGGCCTGGAAAGGCCCGGCGAAAACAGGCCGAGGGCCTGTTTCATATGCTTGGAAAGGGCCGGCGAAAACAGGCCAATGGCCTGTTCCACATGATTGGAAAGGCCCAGCTTAGCCAGGATTGTTTCCCGGGACTCCGCGGTGTCTAACGCCGCAAATTGAGGTCCGCGGGGCAGGGATGTTTTCGAGGGTGGCTGCTTTAGGCGGGTTAGCTGATCCATTGAAACTCCGGTAACATCATCAGGCTCCAGAGCAGGTCGGCCAGGGCGCTGGGTTCATTCAAGGAATCCTGGGCCAGTTTGCGTTCGGCGGGGCTGGGCTCCCGGCCCAGAGCGTGCATCCAGAGGCGGCGGATGAGGTCTTGCGTTGGCGGGGGGACGGGCAGTGGCGGTTCGCCTTCCACCCGGATCAGGCGCTGCCAATCGGGCTTATCACCGAACACGAAAAAACGAACCGATGGAGAGATATCGCTCTGCAAACATTGCTCTTCCACGCCCACGACGGCGCGGAACCGGGTGAAGCCGCGGCCCCGGAGATCGAGGACCTTCTCGGACGCCACCGGCATCCGGACGGCGCTGGTGTAGGCCGCGCCTTTCATCTTGACGGCTTCGGGGACGGCAAATTCGAGGGGGATCCACTGCCCGTCCTTTTCCACCTCGGCGTCGGCCCAGACGGGGATGACGCGCTCCGGCGAATAGGAATCGATGTCGGCGACCAGGAGCCGAAGTTCGTTGAGTTTTGAGATGTCCACTTCCACATTCACGTGTTGCGAGGAAAGCTGGCCGCTATCGAAGAGATTCATGGGAGCGGGAGCGCGCTGGCCCAACAGGCGTTCCGCGCCGTGCAGCATGAGGCGCGTGAAGATGCCGCCATTCACCAGTTCCAGGCCTTGCAGCGTGGTGGGGGATTCGTCGCGGGTGGTGAAGACCTGATCGCGGATGGGACGGCCCAGGGCCCGGCTCAGGTTGGAAGAAGGCAGCCGCCAATCCCGGCTGTAGCGCGCGCTGCGGGTGCCGGGTTGCGGAGAAAGCTCCCATTCGCCAGTGATTGCGCCCACGGCATCGATGAACTGCTCGGCGCTCAGGCGGCGGACTTCCGGTCCGCGGAATACGTTGTCCTTATCGTTGTACGGTACGGCTGGGAGTTGGTAGGCGCGCGACGTCATGATGGTGCGGACGAGGTGCTTCAGATCCTGCCCATGGGCCACGAAATCGGCGGCCAGCCAGTCCAGCAGTTCAGGGCTCCAGGGTTCGCCGTCCAAGTCGTCCACGTCGGGCACAATTCCGCGCCCTAACAGACGAGCCCAGTAGCGATTCACCAGGGTGCGGGGCGTGCGGCCATTGCGCGGGTCGGTAAACATTTGGGCTGCGGCGGCGCGGCGATCAGCCAGGGATTCCGTGGGCGGAGCTGCGTTCAATTCGGGATACAGAAAGCTGGGGGTGGCGAACTGGCCAGTGGGGTTGTCGCAGCGGACCAGTTCCAGCTTGGGAGTCTCAGCAAAATACGCGGCCAGCCCGTAGGCATCCTTCAATTTCCAGCGGCTGATGAAGCTATCGTGACAGGAATTGCACTTCAGGTTGATACCTAGGAAAACCTGGGCGCTGTTTTGGGCGGCTTGCATGACCGGGGTCTGGCTGGCGTTGATGTCGCCACGCCAGTTCACGCCCATCAGGAAACCCTCCGGGCCGGTCTTATCGGGACTGAGAAGGGCTTGCACCAGACGGTCGTACGGCAGGTTCGTTTCGAGCGAATTGTAGAGCCAATCCGTGATGCTTTTGCGGCCGCCATGATAGCTATCGCCGCCATCGTTGCGGAGCAGGTCGTTCCAAAAGCTGATCCAGTGGCCCGCGTAATTGCGGTTGTCGGCCAGCAGCGTATCGATCAGCTTGGCGCGTTTATCGGCGGCATGATTTTGGACGAATTGCTCCAGCGCTTCGGGGGGAGGCAGCAGGCCCCAGATGTCGAGATAGGCGCGGCGCGCGAAGGCGGCATCGCCGATGACGGGAGGTAGGGGGAGCTTGGCCAGGATGGCGTCGAGAGTGACTGCGGGGGCGGTGAGTTCCAGCTTGGGAACCCAGGGCGCACGGGCGGCTGGGGCGTCGTAAGTGATGCGCGCGCCATCGGCGATCCAGGTTTCGATCAGGCCGAGTTCCTTGGCTGTGAGGGGCGCGCCGCCCAGGGGCATTTGGGGATTGCGGGCCCCATTGACGCGTTCCAAAAGCAGGCTGGCGCGCGGGTTGCCGGGCATGAGGGGCGCGCCGCTGCGTCCACCTTTGAGCATTTCAGTGTACTCGCGGATGGTGAAGCCGCCGGAGCGCTTATCGCCTCCGTGGCAGGCTTTGCAGCGCGCCGCCAG
>JBBQUE010000714.1:0-2574 GCA_038212805.1 Bryobacterales bacterium
GGTCCTGGTGTGCCTTGCACTCGCCATGGGCCCGGCTTCGGGTGCGGAAATCCTGGTTGCGGCCGCTGCCAATTTGAATGGCGTAGCCCAGGAACTGGCGCGGCAGTTCCAGAAAGAATCCGGCATCAAAGTTACCTTCAGCTTTTCCTCCACCGGCAACCTGGCCCGGCAAATTGAGAATTCAGCGCCTTTCGATGTTTTCCTGGCCGCCGATACCACCCACCTCATCGATCTTGAGCGCAAAGCTTTCATCGTCCCTGGAACCCGTGCCGTGTATGCCCGGGGCCGCCTGGTGCTCTGGTCAAATTCCGCGGGCATTTCATCCCTGAACGACTTAACGAAGAAATGGGTTCGCTATATCGCGCTGGCGCAGCCCGATTCCGCTCCCTATGGCGCAGCCGCGGTGGAGACTCTGCATCACCTGAACCTCTGGGATCAGTTGCAGCCGAAGCTGGTGTACGCCGAAAACATCAATATGGCCCGGCAGTACGCCATCACCGGCAATGCTGAGGCGGCGTTTACGGCGTATTCCTTAGTGATCCAGGCAGGCGGGCACATTCTGATGGTGGATGAACGGCTGCACCGGCCCATCGAACAGGCGCTGGGAATCGTAAAAGGCTGCAAAAATCCCGACGGCGCGCGGCGGTTCACCCAGTTCGTTCTCAGTCCGGCCGGCGCTGGAATTTGGGAGCGATATGGCTACCTGGCACCCGGTCGATGAGGTCTGTTGCATGAGGTATGATGAGGGTCAATTTATGCGACTTCTCCTCATTCTTCTCATGCCGTTGACCAGCCTGCTCGCGCAACCCGACCGCAATCAAACCCAATCCACCACCGTGCCGCTGTGGACCGGGGCCGCCCCCGGCGCGCTGGGGACGGAAGACCGCGACCGTCCCACGTTGACGGTTTATCTTCCAGGCCGCGACGCCGTTCCGACGGGCGTGATTGTGTGCCCCGGCGGCGGCTATGGCGCGCTGGCCGATAACCACGAAGGCCGGCAGGTGGCCAACTGGCTGAACTCCATGGGGATTGCGGCTTTCGTGCTCAAGTATCGCCTGGGTCCGCGGTACCATCACCCAGTGGAATTGGGCGATGCGCAGCGGGCCATCCGGATGGTTCGCTCACGCGCCAAGGAGTTAGGGATCGCCGTGGACCGCATTGGCATCATGGGATTCTCCGCTGGCGGGCATCTGGCTTCGAGCACCGCCACGCACTTTGATCCGGGCATGGAAAACGCAGCCGACCCAATTGACCGGCAGAGCAGCCGTCCGGATTTTACGATTCTAGGTTACCCGGTGATCTCATTCACCACTCCCTACGCTCACGCAGGGTCGCTCAAGAATCTGTTGGGCGAGAGTCCCGATCCCAAGCTGGTTGAGAGCATGTCCAGCGAATTGCAGGTCACGCCGCAAACCCCGCCAACGTTTCTATTCCATACGGACGGCGATACGGTCGTCCCTTCTGAGAACAGCGTGCTTTACTATTTGGCGTTGCGGAAAAACAAGGTGCCCGCCGAGATGCACATTTTTGAAAAAGGGCCTCACGGCGTAGGCTTGGCGCTGCGCGACCCGGCGCTTTCGCTCTGGCCAACGTTGTTAACCAACTGGCTCCGGGGCCGGGGCTTGCTCAGCAAGTAATCTACTGGATATCCATCGTCACCACATCAAACGTAAAGCGTTCTGGTGGCAGCGAGGAAACCGGCGTCACCGTCATGCGCGACCAGGTATGGTACGCCGTTGTGGCCAGCGACGTGTTCAGGTAGAACAAGAACTGATTTGAGAAGCACCCGATGGGGGGTGGTTGGCGAAACGTCAGCCGCATCCCCACGGCGCGTTCAATGTCCACGCCCTTGGGCTCCACATGCTTGTCTCCCAGCAACTGTACGAAGCTGCTGCGCCCCGCGTGCGGCCACACGTCATTCCGCATCAGGTTGCGCAACTCCAGGCGTGCGCCAAAAGTAATCTCGCACTGGCGGATCCATTCCAGAATGCTGTCGCCCCATTGCCAGTGGGACACAAAGCCGAAGTACTGGTCCACCAGATTGATGGCCATGTCCATTTTGCGTCGTTCAGGATATTCGGCCAGTAGGGTCTGGGCTGTCATATCGGTCAACATGTCTTCCGAATCCACAATCTCGTTGGCCATGTTCACAACCCGGTCCAGCCGTTTTATATGAGGAGCGCTCCGTACCAGAAGCGGCGGAAGCTCGTGCGTTTTTCCGCCCGGAACTTCGACGAATTTACGATCACCCACGATGTCCATGTTGGTCATCCTCTCCTTATAAGATCGACTGAGTCGGTCGAAAACTACACCCTGCAACCGAAAAGACGCGAATATTTACAATCGCGTTTCGATGGCCGGTCTCCCGGAGGGCCATTATGAATGAAAAATAAGTTTGCTCTCAGCCGGTTGGGGCCGGTTGGTGGCCACTGGCCACAAGGCGCCCGCTCGCGAAGCCTCGCACGCGAAACATCATGGGCGTGGCGAAGTCGCGGCCCTGCGCCACTTCCCCCCATCTGCTGCTGCGCCCCATCCGCGACGTCACCTTTACGGCAAATCATAAACCCTGGAACG
>JBBQUE010000715.1:0-2567 GCA_038212805.1 Bryobacterales bacterium
GGTCGGATTGTTGGATCGCCGGGATCACTATCCAGTTCAGCTTTCGGGCGGCGAACAGCAGCGCATCGCCCTGGCCCGCGCTTTCATGGTGCGTCCCCCCATCCTGCTGGCGGATGAGCCAACAGGCAATCTGGACAGCCAGAACGGGCAGCATATTCTGGATTTGCTGATCTCAATCAACCGCCGGGAAGGCACCACGCTGGTGCTGGTAACGCACGATCAGGCGCTGGCAGGCTATGCCGACAGGCGGATTGTCCTTCGGGACGGGTTGGTTTTGAGCGACGAACTAGCCACGAGTCAGCCGGTATGAGATTCGGGTGGAAGAAGGCGGCCACCATCGCCTGGCGCGAATCGCGGGCTTCCTCCGTCAAGTTCCTGTTTGTAATCCTTGCGGTAGCGGCGGGCGTGGGATCGCTGACCGGTGTGCGCGGATTCAGCCGCGCGTTCCATGACATGCTGCTCAGCCAGGCCCGGAGTTTGATGGCGGCCGACCTCTCGGTCCGGGTGTTCGCTTTGCCAGCCCCTGATCAGATCGCCGTTATGGATGAACTCCAAAAGCAGGGCGTCCGGCGGACCTGGATCACCGAAACCCTGTCCATGGCGGCCTCGAACGTTGGGACAGCGCCCATGCTGGTATCGGTCAAAGCGGTAGACCCTAAGGTATATCCTTTTTATGGGGAGATCCGGCTGGACCCGCCGGGCCCCTTAGCCACCAGGCTGACCGCCACCACAGTTGCGGTTTCCGATGACGTTCTGCTGCGCATGAATCTGAAGACCGGGGATTCCATCCGGCTGGGCGGCCAGCCGTTCCTGATCGTGGGCAAAGTGGCGGGGGAACCGGATCGCATGGTGGGCAGTCTCAATGTCGGGCCGCGGGTCCTGGTTACACGGGAAGGGTTGGATCGTGCGGCTTTAATGCTGCCGGGAAGCCGCGCCGCGGAGCGCTATCTGTTCCGGCTGGATGCCAAATCGCCCACCATTGGAGTGGTGCGCGACCGGTTGAAGGCGGCGTTTCCGGAAGCTTTGATCGCGGACTACCGCGAGACACACCCCATCATCACCCAGGGACTAGACCGGGCTACCACCTTTCTGAGCCTGATCAGCCTGATCACTTTGATTGTGGGCGCGCTGGGGGTGGCCAGCGCCATGCATGCGCACCTGCAGCAGAAGCTGGATTCCATCGCCATCATGAAGTGCCTGGGCGCCCGCTCCGGCCAGATCGTCCGTATTTATGTATTGCAAACGTTGGCATTAGGCGCGATCGGCGGAGTTCTCGGCGTGATCGCGGGGCTGGCGGTGCAGCAGGTTTTCCCGATCTTGCTGGCGCGTTACTTTGATCTGAAGCCGTCCACCAGTCTGGATTTCGTAACAGCATTCCAGGGCTTGTCGGTGGGGCTGCTGGCGACGCTGCTGTTCACCGTGCCTCCACTATTAGGAATCCGCAAGATCAAGCCCGGGGTGATTTTCCGGCGCGAAATGGCCGAAACCAACGCGAGTTGGCGGACCCGGTTGCGGGAGTCGCGGACTTCGGCGGCCGCTGGACTATTGATTCTGTTGGGGATCGGCGGGATTGCGGCGTCGCTGACCAACGGCGGGCCGATGGTCGCCTTCAAGACTGGTGCGTACTTCGCGGGCGCTTTAGTGGTGAGCCTGGCATTTCTGTCGGCGGTAGCATGGGCGTTGCTGCGCTGGCTGCGGGTCTTCAGCCGGCGGGCGAAACTTCCCACGTCGATCCGGCATGGCATCTCAAACCTCTACCGGCCCGGGAACCACGCACAGTCGGCCTTGGTGTCATTGGGGGTGGGGGTGATGTTTACCCTGACGGTCTACCTGGTTCAGCACGGCGTGATTGAGGAGATCAAGAAGACCGCGCCGCCGGGCATGCCGAACGTATTCCTGATCGACATCTCCCCCAAAAACCGGGATGGAGTACTGCAGTTGATCAAGCAACAAAAGGGAATCGATGCGCCTCCGGATCTGATCGGGACCGTGGCCGCCAAGATGCTTTCGTTCGACGGGAAGAGCGTGGACGATCTGCCGCTGAAAGGTTGGGCGCGGCGCTTCCGGTATACGCGTTCGGTTACCTCCGCTGATGCCAAGCCGGAATACGTGGAAGTGACGAAGGGGAGTTGGTGGAGCGCGGCGGACGTTCAAGCTGGCGCTGAGGTGGCGATCTCCGAAGAGGTGGCAAACACGCTGAAGCTGGCACCAGGGTCCACTACGGAATGGCAGGCCGCGGGCCGGAAGTTTACCGCGCGGGTGGCTTGCGTGCAGAAAATCGATTCCATTCACCTGGTGAGCCGCGTGGAATTCATTTTCAGTCCAGGGGCGCTGGGGAATGCGCCGGTGATCTACTACGGCAGTTTGCGAGCCCGGCCGCCAGACGTGCAAAGCTTGCAACTGGCGCTGTATCAACGGTATCCCACCATCACCGTCATGAACATGGCGGACATTCTGGAAACGTTCCAAGGCGTGGTGGACCAGATCGCGACGGTGATCCGGTTCATTTCGCTATTCGCGATTTTGGCCGGCATGATCATTCTGTCATCAAGCGTGGCAGGCACCCG
>JBBQUE010000716.1:0-2564 GCA_038212805.1 Bryobacterales bacterium
CTTCCACGTTGGCGCGCTCCAGCATCATCAGATCCGCCAATTCGTCGATCACGATCAAGATGAAAGGAAGCGGCTTCAACTCCTCTTCGGGTGGCGCATCGTCGTCAAACAGGCTCAGCGGCTCCATTGCCATCTGCTTCACTTTCTTGTTGTACTGATCAATGTTGCGCACGCTCAGCTTGGCCAACTGCTTCAACCGGCGCTCCATCTCCAGCACGGCGTTGCGCAACGCGTAGGTGGCCTTCTTGGCATCCGTGATCACTGGCGTCAGCAGGTGGGGACTGCCTTCGTACAGCCCCATCTCCAGCCGCTTGGGATCCACCAGGATCAACCGGACCTCATCTGGCGTCGCCTTATACAGGATCGACATGATCAGCGAATTCAGCATCACGCTTTTACCGGAACCCGTGGACCCGGCGATCAGCAAGTGCGGCATGGATTCCAGCGCGGCCACTTTGATGCGGCCGTTGATGTCCTTGCCCAGGCAAATGGTCATCCGCGAACTGGCGGTTTGAAACTCCTCCGATTCCAGAATCTGGCGCAGGCTGATCACTTCGCGCCGGCTGTTGGGCACTTCCACGCCCACCGTGGGCTTGCCCGGAATGCGCTCAATCAGAATGGATTCGGCCTGCAGGCCCAGGCACAGGTCTTCATTCAGCGTGATGATGCGGCTGTACTTGATGCCGGCCTCGGGTTTGAACTCGAAGGTGGTCACCACCGGGCCGGGGTTGATCTGCACCACGTTGCCCAGCACGTTGAACTCTTCGAGTTTGGACTTGATCCGGGTGGCGATTTCCTTCAGCTCCAGGGAATCGAAGACGCTTTTCGGAGGCGGATCATTGAGCAGATCGGTGGGCGGGACGTGATACTCCCGGGCATCGTTTGCCGGGCTGGCCACTGGCCGCGGAGCTTCAAAGCGGTGCTCCACGGCGGCCGGGGGGCGGGTCTCCAGATAGATAGCGGCGGGTGGCCCGGGGGTGAATTCCAGTTCGTGAATGGGAATGTCGTCGTGGCTGACTTCCGCCACGGTAGACGTCTCCCAGGGCGGGGTATCGTCTTGCAGCGCGGATTTGGCAGCGCGCGCGACCTTGGAACTGGCAGGGGAACTGGCAGGGGAACTGGCAGCCGGTTCCGATTTCCTCAACGCCCGCTTCTCCGCGCGCACCCGGGCGCGGGCCGCCTTCCAGCGCCGCCACGCGTCCCGCAGGCTGGCGAACGCGCGGCGTGGAATCTCCATCCAGGCGATCAGAACCGCCATGGAGAACTGCGTCAATAAATAGAAGGAAAGAATCAGCGCCATCGCGGCGGCCAGAAACGTGCCAGCCAGGTTGATACGCGCCACCGAATAATCCGCCAGCAGCAGCCCCACCACGCCGCCGGGAGGGAACGTTCCGCCCCACGGACGTACGTCCGGGCCCAGGGCGAACCCCACGCTGATGCTGCCGAACAGCAGCGCCGCGCCCAGAATCTTCGCGAGCGGAGTTTCAATCGATTCGGAACGAACCCATTTCCACGCCACCATCCACAGCAGCAGGGGCAGAGCGAACGCGCCTAACCCGGACAGTTGCAGAAGGAAATCGGACAGGTGGGCACCCACGACGCCGATCAGGTTATGCGGTTTTGCCAAGCTGGAAACAGCGTTCCACGAGGGATCCCGAGGGTCGTACGAGACCAGGCTGAGGGTAAGAAACAGGCCGGCGAACAGACACACGAAGGCAAGTGCTTCGTTCGCGCGATGGAAGCGTGTAGGTCCTGAAATTGTCATCCCGCGTATGCGGAGCTTATCAGCTGAGAGCTCTTTCATGTTAGCAAAAATGGCTTTCGGGCGGGCACGGTATCATAAATAGTCTTTTTGCCCATGAATGATTATCTGCTCGCAATTCTGCTCGGCATTGTAGAAGGTCTCACCGAGTTTCTCCCGGTCAGCTCCACGGCGCATCTGCGCATTACCGAGGCGCTGCTCGGGGTGGATCTATCGAACGGTTACTGGAAGATGTTTTCCATCGTGATCCAGATGGGGGCGATTCTGTGCCTGCCTATTTTCTTCCGCCGCCGGATCGGGGAGTTTTTCGCCACGTTTCCGAAAGGCATCCGGGGGGATCGCTCGGCCCTGGATCATCCGCTCACTCTCACGTTAATCGCGTTTGTCTGCACGGCCGTGCCCGCCTTCCTGCTCACGAAGGTGATCGGCAAGAATCTGGAAAGCCTGATTATCATGGGCGTGGCCCTCATTCTGGGCGGTATCGTGATGTGGATGGTGGATTCCACCTACGGCAAACGGAACCGCTCCGGCGACGTGGAAACCCTTACCATGAGCCAGGCCGTGGTTATCGGTTTCGGCCAGTTAGTCTCGGCGGTGTTCCCGGGTACATCACGTTCCATGGCGACCATCGTGGCCGGTGAACTGGTTGGCCTGTCGCGCGCAACGGCGCTGGAATTTTCGTTCCTGCTTTCCATTCCCACCATGGCCGCCGCCACCGGCTACTCCTTTCTGAAAGCGCTGAAGGAGCCGGGCCAAACGCACATGGATGCGCACGGTTTGGTGGTGCTGGCGATTGGCTTCG
>JBBQUE010000717.1:0-2562 GCA_038212805.1 Bryobacterales bacterium
CACCATGGCGTTCGATCCGCGCTTTGCCATTGTACTGGTAGGTTCCTCGGGCGAGGGCGGCGCCAAACTACACCGGCGCAATTGGGGCGAGGCGGTGGAGAACCTGACGGGCTCCGGCGAATACCACTGGATGGCGGGCAACTTCCTGAAGTACGGCGCGGCGGAGGCATCGTTTGGCAGCAAGAACGCGGGCGACCTGCCGGTGGACGCGCATGAGTTGATTGCGCTCTGCGCGCCCCGGCCCACGTTTATCAGTTATGGCGTGCCGGAGAAGGGGGATGCGAAGTGGCTGGATCAGCAGGGGAGCTATATGGCCACGGTGGCTGCCGGGCCTGTGTTCCGGCTACTGGGAGCGAAAGATCTGGGTGTTTCGAGCGACTATAAAGCCGCGAAGATGCCAGCCATGAATGTGAGCCTGTTAGAGGGCCAGTTAGCGTGGCGGCAGCATGATGGCGGGCATACGGATGGTCCAAACTGGAAGTACTTTATTCCGTGGGCGGACGGGATGTTATTCCGCAAAGAAGGCGCTGGCCGGCACTGAGAAGCCGGGGAGTTTGGCGGAGGTGACAAGCTGGCCACCCGTAAGGCGCAGGCCCTGATTCCCGGTCCAGAGGATGACGCTCTGGGTGGCGGGGAACAGTTGCCACACTTCGACACCGGCTTCCAGGTAATCGCGAAGCTTTCGCTCGGCCTCCCGTAGGCGTTCGGAATCGGAGATGATTTCGATGGCGATATCGGGCGGAATGGTGATCGCTTTATTATCCCTGCGGATTTGTCGTGCATGTTCCAGGGTCATCCACGAAACATCTGGAATGCGCCCGGTGTCAGGGCGCAACGCGAATCCAGTTGCGGAAAATGCCCGGCCCGACATGGTGCTGAGGCGATAATCGGTCAAGATCTCATAGACGGTAGTCTTGATGAGTTCGTGGAGAGCTCCTGGGATGCCTACCAAGATCAACTCCCCGTCGCTGAGTTCATAGTGTTTTCCGTCCTCGCGTTCGGGAAGATCCAACAGCGCATCGACCGTCATGGGGGCAAATGCAGTCGCCATGTTTTAGCTATACCATAATGCAATGCAATCCTTCCTTCTGATTCTGGCCTTGGCCTCGTCCGCGTTTGCGGCTCCGCTCGATCTCAAAGACGTGGAATATACCAGGCCTGGCGGGCACCCCATCCTTCTTGATCTGCACGTTCCCGACGGCCCCGGACCCTTCCCCGCCGCAATTCTGGTGCATGGCGGCGGATTCGACGAAGGCAGCAAAAGCACCAATTGCCGTCCGCTGTTCGAACTCCTGGCGAACGCCGGATTCGCTTGGTTCAGCATCGATTACCGCATGGCCCCGGAGTTCCACTTCACCGAAGCCAACGAAGATCTGAATAGCGCCATCCGCTGGGTGAAGGCCAACTCCGGCAAGTATCACGTGGACACTTCGAAGATCGTGCTGATCGGCGAATCCGCGGGCGGCTATCTGGTGAACTACGCCGGCACGCATGATACCCCGGAGACATGGGTGGCGGCCGTGGTGGATTTGTATGGACCCGTGGACTACGGCAAGCTCGCCAGCCAGCGCCGGGATCATCCGGAGAACTTCAACATGAAGAGTATCAACCGCCATGCAGCGAACGGCGGCGGCATCCGCTTCTTCGGCGTGCAGCAACTGGACGAGGCTGGCCTGGCCCAGCTGTGGAAGATCTCTCCCATCGCGGGAGTGCATGCGGGCATGGCTCCGTTCCTGGCGATTCATGGCACGAAGGACGATCAGGTTTCGTTCGATCAATCCCCGGCGCTGTGCGACGCCATGCACAAAGTGAAGGCCGGCTGCGATCTGATCACGGTAGAGGGCGGCGGGCACGGCATGTCCAGTTGGAAAGCGCCGGAGATGCAGCACTGGAAGCCGGAGATGATCGCCTGGCTACGTAAAACGCTCAACGTGCAGTAACGCCGAACAGCAGCAGATCCAGGCTGAACGTTACGCGCATCGCTTGCGGGGGCTGGGCTTGCAAGGGACGGTAGATGGAGTGTAGAACGTCATGCACGGCCTGGGCATCCAGGTCCGCGGTGGTGGTGGCGCGGCGCAGTTCGCGGAATGTGAAATCGGCTGCGAAGGTATTCAGCGTGCGGGTGGTGCGGTCGCGGCCCGCGCCCCGCAATTCGCCTAGATCATCGGGTGCGGGGATGGCCACCAGCAGCCTTCCGTCCGCGCGCAGAACACGCCGGAATTCGGGGGCGTTCATGCGCGCCGTGATCGACATCACGATGCTGAACGATGCGTCGGCATAGGGCAACGCGCGGTCGGCATTGGCCACGATCCATTCGCACCCGGGGTAGCGCCGCGCGGCCGCATTCACGGCTGGAATAGATATGTCCACGCCGTGGGCATCGCAAAGGGTCTCGCGCACCAGACTCCCGAGGTAAAAACCATCCCCGCACCCGGCATCCAAGACGACATCGTCCGGGTTGGGGTGCAAAAGATCCGCAATCGCGGCCAGCAAGGGTGCCGTCACTCCACGGTCATGCAATCGCCGGCGTGCCGCCACCGCTTCCAAGGTATCTCCAGGAAG